>NZ_FNIN01000001.1:0-300000 GCF_900104045.1 Desulfonauticus submarinus | reverse complement strand
TATATGATTGTGATTTACTAAACTTTATTTTTGCAGATAAAAAGATATATAGCATAGAAGCTATAGATATTTCTCATTTTTATGGTCAATATACATATTTAGCTTCTATTGTTTTTAAAGGTAATAAGTTTATTAGAGATGAATATAGATTGTTTAAATTTGATAATATAAATGGAAATGATTTTCTACCATATAAGCTTTTTTTACAAAAAAAGAAAGAAAAAAAAACATGGCCAGATTTATTTTTAATCGATGGGGGAAAAGGGCATCTGCAATATTTTTTAAAGGTACTTAAAGAAATACAAGCTCCTAAGGATATTGAAGTATTAGCTATTGCTAAAGGTTCAAGTAGAAGATTAGGTAATTTAGATGATAAAATTTATTCTAAATATGAGCAGGACCATCTTGAATTAAAAAATGATTTATTATTGTTTTTACAAAGCCTAAGGGATGAAGCTCATAGATTTGTTTTGCAAGCTCAAACTAAAAAATATTCCAAAGAGAAAATTGACGATATCCTTTTGAAAGTAAAAGGAATAGGGCCCAATACTGCTTTAAATTTATGGCAGAAATTTAAAACATTAGAAAATATTTTAAATGCTAGTCCGCAAGATTTACAAAAAGTAAACGGTATTGGGCCTCAAAAGGCACTTTATTTTTATAAACAATTTAATAAAGTAAAAAGTTGTCTTTATAAATCTTAATGTATTTAAGGTATTATTTTATATATTGTATAATTCCTTTCCTGGTATAATCTTAATATTATTTTCACTTAGTATTTTGATTGCATCATCTGTTCTATCAAATCTAAAAATCAAGACAGCATTTTTACCACTTTGTTGAACAAAGGCATACATATATTCAACATTTACTTTATTTTTACTTAAAATAGATAAAATATTATATAATCCTCCTGGTCTGTCATCTACTTCTACAGCTACTACATTAGTTTTTCCTACAGTAAACCCATTTTCTTTTAATACCTGTTTAGCTTTATTGTTGTCTGTTACTATTAGTCTTAAGATGCCAAAGTCAGAAGTATCTGCTAGAGATAAAGCTCTTATATTTATTTTCGCCTCAGCTAATATTTTGGTTACTTCTTCTAATCTACCAGCTCTGTTTTCTAAAAATACAGAAATTTGTTCTACTTTCATTTTTACCTCCTAAGATTGTTTACGTAAGTCTATGACTCGTTTTGCCTTACCTTCTGAGCGAGTAATAGATTGAGGCTCGACCAATTTTACTCTTGTACTTACACCTAAAAATTCTTTAATAGTTTGAATTAATTTCCTTTCTAATCTTTGTAAGTGTTTTATTTCATCTGAAAATATTTTTTCATCTACTTCTACTTGAATTTCTAAAACATCTAAAGCTCCCTCTCGTTTTACAATGATTTGATAATGAGGGGTTAATCCCTCAGTCTCTAATAAGATACTTTCTATTTGAGATGGGAACACGTTTACTCCTCGGATAATTAGCATATCATCACTACGTCCTTTTAATCGTTCTATACGATAATGTGTTCGACCACATTTACATGGGATAGGAATGATAGAAGTAATGTCTCTGGTTCTATATCTAATTAAGGGCTGAGCTTCTTTAGTTAGAGTGGTTATTACTAGCTCACCTGTTTCTCCTAAAGGAAGTTGTTCTCCTGTTTCAGGGTTTATAATTTCGATGAGGAAATGGTCTTCCCATATATGTAGACCATGTTGTTCTGTTTCACATTCAATAGCTACACCAGGGCCTAGAATTTCAGAAAGACCATAAATATCTAATGCTTTAATTTTAAACTTTTTTTCTATTTCTAAGCGCATTTTTTCTGTCCATGGTTCTGCTCCAAAAATGCCTATTCTTAATTTTAAACTATCTATATCAATACCTTGAGCTAGAGCTGTTTCATATAAATATAGACTATAAGAAGGAGTACAGCAAAGTACAGTAGAACCAAAATCTTTCATTAACATAACTTGGCGTTTTGTTCCTCCTCCAGAAATAGGAACAATCGTAGCGCCTAAAGTTTCTGCTCCATAATGCATTCCAAGGCCACCAGTAAATAATCCATATCCATAGGCATTGTGAACAATGTCTCGCCTTGTTACACCTGTGGCAACAAATGATCTGGCCATAAGATTCGCCCAAATGGATATATCTCTTTTAGTATATCCAACTACAGTAGCTTTACCAGTGGTTCCTGAAGATGCATGCACTCTTACTACATTTTCTTTGGGCACTGCAAAAAGTCCAAAAGGATAGTTATTTCTTAAATCTTGTTTTTCCGTAAAAGGTAAGTATTTTAAATCTGATAAGGTTTTAATGTGCTCGGGTTTTAGATCTAGTTCATCAAAGCGTTTTTTGTAAAAAGGAACGTTGTGATAAACTTTTTCCACCAAATACTTTAATCTTTTAAGTTGCAAAGATTCGAGTTCATCTCTTGGCATGGTTTCACGCTCTACATCATATAACATCTTCCCACCCCTTTTAGTTGTTGGTTATAAAAAAAGCCACGAACTTTTAGGTCCGTGGCTTTGTTTTTTTTATATTATCTCTTCTACGCCACGGACATATAATATTTATTAAAGTTAAAAAAGGCAAAAAAGGGAAAATTAAATTTGTCCGTAGCGTAATTTAGTAATTGCATAAACTACAAATGCCTTATATAGACGTGACAAGTCAAGTCTTTTTTATTCTAGCAATAGGAGAAAAATTTTATGGATAAGTTGTTAGTAGAAGGTGGACGTCCTCTTTATGGAGAGATTCAGGTTAGTGGCTCTAAAAATGCCTCCTTACCTATTTTAATGGCTTGTTTAATGCTCTCGCAAGAGACTACTTTGTATAATGTACCTAATCTTAGGGACATTAATACTACATTAAAACTTCTCGAATATTTAGGCTGCAAGGTAAATAAAAATAGAGGAATTATAAAAGTTTGTGCTTCAAAAATTCAGCCCGAAGCTCCTTATGATTTAGTGCGGACAATGAGGGCTTCTATTTTGTGTTTAGGGCCTTTGTTGGCAGTGTTGGGAAAGGCAAAGGTTGCCTTACCAGGAGGGTGTGCAATTGGCTCTAGGCCTGTGGACTTACATTTAAAAGGGCTTGAAAAAATGGGGGCCAGTTTTCAATTGGAACAGGGATATATTATTGGTACCTGCTCCAAATTAAAGGGAACTCATATTTATTTTGATTTTCCTACAGTTGGCGGAACAGAAAATTTATTAATGGCAGCTTGCTTAGCTGAAGGAGAGACAATTTTAGAAAATGCAGCTAAAGAACCAGAAATTATTGATTTAGCTAATTTTTTAATTGAAGCAGGAGCAAAAATTCAAGGCCATGGTACAAGTATAATTAAAATTCAAGGAGTTAATAAACTCAAAGGAATAAAATATGAAGTCATGCCAGATAGAATAGAAGCAGGTACTTATATGATAGCAGGAGCAATTACTAGAGGAGAGATAACAATTACGAACTGTCCTGTAGAAGAATTAGATGCTGTTATTACTAAACTTAAAGAAATGGGAGTAAAATGCAGTGTAGATAGTGAGAAAAAGATAGTTCAGATTTTGGAATCTACAGATATTCAAGGAATTGATGTAATAACTGCTCCTTATCCTGGATTTCCTACAGATATGCAAGCTCAAATAATGGCTTTAATGTGTGTGGCAAAGGGAAGCGGAATGATAAAAGAAACTATATTTGAAAATAGATTTATGCATGTTTTAGAATTAGTGCGTCTTGGGGCGAATATTAAACTGAGCGGAGATACAGCTTTGATTAGAGGAGTTTCTTTTTTAAGGGGTGCTCCTGTAATGGCATCAGACTTACGAGCAAGTGCCAGTTTAGTTTTAGCTGGTTTAGCTGCGAGAGGAGTTACAGAGATTCATAGAGTATATCACTTAGATAGAGGATATGAAAAAATAGAACAAAAGCTTTCTAAAGTAGGGGCCAAAATTTGGCGAATAAAATAAAATTAATGAGATTAAAATTTTTTTTAATAAAAAGCTTGCCATAATTATGAAAACATGTCATTTCTAAAAAAGAGTTTTCGCTGAGAGGTTTTTTTCTAACTCAAAGGGTGAGTTAAGCAGCGAAAAAAGGTAAACGTTTTAGTTTTTTTGGAGTTTTGTTTTATGTCTGCTAATTTGTATGTAGGAAATTTGCCTTGGAGGACCACAGAACAAGAATTGTTTGACCTATTTGCCCAGTATGGAGAAGTTTCTTCAGTAAAAATTATTACTGATAGGGAAACAGGAAGGTCAAGAGGTTTTGGTTTTGTGGAAATGAGTAGTGGTGGTGATGAGGCCCTTGCCTTAGATGGCACTGAATTTGGAGGTCGTAATTTAAAGGTAAACCACGCTCGTCCTAAAAAATTCTAATCTTTTTAGTTTGAAAACTAATTAAACACAATGAAAGCCCGCTTAAAGCGGGCTTTTTTAATTTTATATTCTATTTATTTAAAATCCTTCGACAAGTTCTAATTTTTAACTCATTTAAAATAAGACGTTCATAATTATTTTTAGATAATGTGGTTAAAGAAATATCTTTTTCTACTATTTGATTAAAAAAATGGGTTTCTTCCCAAAAATCTAATAATTCTTCATCCCCTAATGATTTTATTTGTTCTTCTAAACTAAATTCTTGTTCTTCGGTTATAAATTCTCCCATCTAAAATAATCCCTCCTTGTAATTTCAAGTTGTTATAGCAAAGGAGTGAATAATTTGACAACTTTTAATTTTCGGTTAATAACCTAAAGAAATAACTGATTTTTTTATACTTCAGAAAATGGAGTCAGAGATATGAAAGAAAACACTAAAAGAGAAAAAGAGATTTTGCAATTAGTTACTTTTGGGATAGGAGAAGAGGAATTTGGAGTGGACATTTTAAAGGTCCAAGAAATTATCCGTATGTTAAATATAACAAAGGTTCCTAATGCTCCTGATTTTGTAGAAGGGGTGATTAATTTAAGAGGTAAAGTAATACCCATTTTAGATTTGCGTAAAAGGTTTAAATTGAAAGCAAAAGAATATGATAAAAATACAAGAATAATTGTTATAGAAATAAACAATACAGTAGTTGGATTTGTTGTAGATGCTGTTTTCGAAGTTTTACGTATTCCAAAGGATACTGTAGAGCCTCCTTCTCCTGTTGTTGCAGGAGTTGACTCCGAATATATAAGTGGTGTTGGCAAATTAGATAATAGATTGCTTATCCTTTTAGATTTAGATAAGTTATTGACACATAAAGAACAAGAAGAATTATCTCAAGTATAAAGTAAAATATAGGAATATAATTTTTTTAGCCGCCTTTATTTTAAAGGCGGCTTTAACTTTTTGATTATGATAACTTCTAAAATAGAGTCTTCACTTATAAAACATAATGAGATTTATATTTATAACTCAGGTCCTTGCACACAAATTAAAATTTCTAATTATTTTTATAATAAAAATAAGAATGTTATTTTTCTAGTTAAAGATAATTTTAAAGAATATTTAGAATTAGGACGTTTATTTTATCCAAAACAAGATATAATAACTTTCCCTAATTTTTTATATGATAAACAAAATTCTAACTTTTGGTCTGATTTATTTTATTCTTGTTACTCTTTATTCTTAAATCAACATAATCATTTTAAAATCATATTTGTTCCATTGTCCTTACTTTTTTGGAGAGTTCCCCAAAAAAAATTTTTTTTAGAACATACTGTTTTGCTTCAAAAAGGTCAGGATATTTTGCTAGAGAATTTTATAGATACTTTAATAAAGTTTAATTATAAAAGAGTTGTTCAAGTTGTAGATAAAGGAGAATTTGCGGTTAGAGGAAGTGTCTTAGATATATTTTCTCCTTATTATGAATATCCAATAAGAATAGATTTGTTTGGAGATTTTATTGAAGAAATAAAACTATTTCATCCTATTTCTCAAAAATCTATAAAAGAGGTTGATGAGGTTTTTATAATACCTTTTTTTATCAAACCTCCTGAAAAAAGCATAGAGTTTAAAGAATTGAATCAGATTGGAGAAACTAAAAAGGATATAAATGATTATTTAGAAAAAGAGCTTTATTTTTTTAATTTTTACATAAAAAAATTATGTAATATTTTGGATTATTTTAATGAAAGTATTTTATTTATACCTACATCTGAAGAATTATCTTTGAATTTAGAGAGTTATGAACATAAAATTAAAGAATTTTGTAGAAAAAATTGTATTCCTTTTATTTATACTTTTTTTCAAAAAAATGAAATCAAACAATATTTATCCCATAGAAAAAAGATATTTTTTCCATCTTTAATTAATTCTAAAAACTCAGACTTAACTAAATTTAAATTAGAAGAAGAAAAAATAATATCTTATGATGATTTATTTTGGAAGCCAGAAGAGAAAATTAGGCCAATAAGAACTTTAAAACATTATTTGGTAAAATGGATAAAAAACTATAATCAAGTTATTATAAGTTTTAAATCTGAACAAAGTAGAAATAAATTTATTCGAACATTAAATAGTGTTTTACCTAGAAATATATTTTATAAATTTAATCAAAATCAAAGAGGGTTTTATGCTTTAATTTCGCCTACAACCAAAGGGTATATTTTAAAATGGGAAAATAGCATTGTTATAAGTTCTGATTTATTACTTCCTTCAGCAGGATATAGAATAAAAAAATTTTCTGGACTAAAAAGTTATGATGATCTTGAAGAAGGAGATTTAATAGTTCATCGAGATTATGGTGTTGCTTATTTTTCTGGTTTAAAAACTTTAAGTATTAATAATCTTACAGGAGAATATCTTGTTTTACTATATGCTAATGATGATAGATTATATCTCCCTGTAGAAAAGGTTAATCTTATTCAAAAGTATAAAGGTCCTGAAGGAGTTGTTCCTCCTTTAGATAAATTAGGAGGCTCTAGATGGAATAAAGTTAAGGCAGCTGTTAGAAAACAAGTTGAAAAAATAGCGAAAGATTTAGTTCAAATATATGCATATCGAAAGATAGCTAAACGTCATTCTTATAGTCCTCTTGACGAAGATTACTATGAATTTGAAGCCAATTTTGGTTTTGAAGAAACTCCAGATCAGGCTAAAGCCATTGCAGAAGTAATGGCAGACATGGAAAATCCTATTCCTATGGATAGGCTTGTTTGTGGTGATGTGGGGTTTGGTAAAACTGAAGTAGCATTAAGAGCTGCATTTAGGGCTGTAAAAGATGGACATCAAGTATGTGTATTGTGTCCTACTACTATTTTAGCAGAGCAACATTTTCATAATTTTAAGAAGAGAATGGAACCATTTGGAATACGAGTAGAAGTATTAAGTAGGTTTGTAGCTTCTCAAAGACAAAAAAAAATTATTCAAGAGTTGGAACAAGGAAAGATAAATATTATAATAGGAACCCACAGGCTTCTTTCTAAAGATGTTAAAATCCCTCAACTGGCGCTTCTTATTTTAGATGAAGAACAAAGGTTTGGAGTTCAACATAAAGAAAAATTGAAAAAAATGAGAAAAGAAATAGATGTGCTTACTCTTACAGCAACTCCTATACCTAGAACATTACAGCTTTCTTTATCTGGGATTAGAAGTTTAAGTGTAATAGAAACTCCTCCACCAGAGAGAAAACCCGTAAAAACTCAATTATTAGAAAAAAATTTTGCTGCTTTAAAATCTATCTTAGAGTTTGAATTGGATAGAAAAGGCCAAGTTTTTTGGGTGCACAATAGAGTGAAAGGTTTAGCTGCTGTTGCTGAGAAGATAAAAAAAATTGTACCTCACGCAAAAATAGAAATTGCCCATGGTCAAATGTTAGAGAAAGATTTAGAACAAGTTATGCACAATTTTTATAAAAAAAATATAGATATTCTTGTTTGTACTTCCATTATAGAATCTGGACTTGATTTTCCAAATGCAAACACTCTAATTGTGGACAATGCCCACCTCTTTGGGTTAGGGCAACTATATCAATTAAGAGGTAGAGTAGGTAGGTCAGAAAAACAAGCATTTGCTTACTTTTTGGTTCCAAGCTTAAAAGAACTTCCACCTAAAGCTAAGAAACGTTTACAAGTAATTTTATCTTTAGACTATTTAGGTGCAGGTTTTCGCTTGGCAATGGAAGATTTACGTCTGAGAGGAGCTGGGAATATTTTAGGAGAAGCTCAAAGTGGACAAATAGGAAAGGTAGGATTAGACCTTTTCTTAGAAATGTTAGATGATGAAATAAAGAAATTACAAGGAAAAGTGATAACACAAAAGAAAGAGCCTGAAATAGAAATAAATTTAAGTGCTTATATTCCGCAAAATTATATTTTAGATAAAAAAGAGAGGCTAAGGTATTATCGTTTATTGGCTAAAAATGAAGATAATTCTTTTGATGAGGTTTTAAAAGAAATAAAAGATAAGTATGGATTTTTTCCTAAAGAATTTCAAAATTTCATAGAACTTATAAAGTTAAAACAGGAAGCAAGGAAAATAAGTATTTCTAAACTTTCTATTAAAAATAATTATTATATGATTAAATGGGAAGCAGAAGATTTTCAATTTGATGTTAAAAAAGTTTTGGCATGGGTTGAAAAAAATAATGCTCAATTATTACCTTCTGGAGAAATTAAAATTTATCATAATAAAGAGAAATGTTTTGATTCTTCTAAAATAATTAATGATTTTTCTCTTATTATTAAAAATCTTCAAGAGAGTTTGTTATGTGTAAAATAAAGACTTTTATCCCTGTTATAATAATTTTATTTTTTTTGTTTATTATTTCTTGTAAGATAGATAATGCTCCACCAGGAGTGATAGCATCTATTAATGGAGAATATATATATTTAGATGAAATAGAGAAGAAATATGATTTTATTCATTTTGAATATGATGAAGATTTTTTAAATATTGCAAAAGTAAAAAAAGAATATAGAAATGAATTAATGAATTTATTTTTATATAAATTAATTGATCAAGAACTTAAAAAAAGAGGATTAGCTGTTACAGATGAAGAAGTGCAAAAAGAAGAAGAAAAAATAAAGTCAGATTATCCACCAGGAGAATTTGAAAAAATTTTAATAGAAGAATATATTGATTATGATAGCTGGAAAAAGTTTTTAAGAATTAGGTTAAGTATTAATAAATTTATTAATACAATAATAAAACCTAATATTAAAATAAATTTTAAAGAGGTAGAATCTTATTATAAAAATCATATTAAAGATTTTTATATTCCAAATATGATTAGTTTCACTTTATTCTATTGTGCTAATAAAAATATATTACAAGAGATAAGGAAAAATAAATTATCTATAGAATCGATTAAAAATAAATATCCTGAGGTAATTGTTCATGATTATAAATTAAGTTTAGAACAGACTCCTATGTTATGGAAAACTGCTTTGGAATTTACTCAAGAAGGGCATTTCAGTAAAATAAAAAATGATAAAAAGGGTTTTTATTTACTTAAAGTTAATAAAAAATATTCATCTAAATATCTTGAACCAGCTCAGGCCTACCCTTTAATTGAACGAGCAATTTTATCTAAAAAAATTAATCAATACTTATATAACTGGTTTATAAAGTCTTTAAGAAATGCTGAAATAAAGATCAATAAGTCTTTATTGGAGGGGTAATTAGATGTATAAAAAAATTATAAATATATTCTTGTTAATTTTTATATTTCTCTTAATATTTATACATAGAGGATATTCTGTAGAAATAGTAGATAGAATTGTGGCTGTTGTTGATGGAGAAATCATAACTTTAGTGGATTTAAATAAAAGATTGGCTCCATATTTAGAAAAATTTAAGGGTAAAGAACTATCCGATAATGATAAAATTTTAATTATGAAATTAAAAAGAAAAGTTTTAAATGATATGATTGATGATATTTTAATTAAAAATTTAGCAAAAAAATATAAAATAAACGTATCTGATTTAGAAATAAAAAACTATATAAATAATTTTAGAACGAGAAATAATCTTACAACTGAAGAATTAAAACAACAACTTAAATTAGAAGGTATGACATATGAAGAATTTTATAATAAAGTAAGAGATGATATTTTACGACATAGAATTATAACTGCATTAGTAAAAAGAAAAGTGCTTGTTACAGAAAAAGAGATTAAAAGCTATTATGAAGAACATAAGAAAGAATATAAAAAAAATAAAAAGGTTTGCTTAAAAATAATTCTTTTACCCTCATATGGTAAAGCTAAAGAGATTTATCAAGAGATACAATCTAATATTGATTTTGAAACAGCAGCAAAAAGGTATTCTATAGGGCCTAATGCCCAAAATGGTGGTGATTTAGGATGTTTAGAATATTCTGACTTAAATTCTAAATGGAAGGAAGTTCTGGATAAATTAAAAGCAGGAGAGATTTCAAGACCTTTTGAATATGGAGATAAGGGAGTTATTTTAAAGTTAGTTAATATTCAGAGTGGTATTCTTGAATCTTTAGATAAGGTAAAAAATAAAATTAGACAAAAGCTTTATGCTAAAAAATTTGAAAAGCTGTTTAAAGAGTTTTTAAATAATCTTAGAAAAAAGGCTGTAATAGAAATTAAACTTTAAATTTTAGTTATAAGGGGTTATATAGATGTCTTTTTTTAACATTTAACAAAAGTGGAGAATGCCATGTCTCTAGAAGATATTGGAAAAATTTTAAAAGAGGCTAGGTTATCTAAAAACATTGATTTAAAAGAGGTTCATGAGCATATTAAAGTTGGTATTCATATTTTAAAAGCCATAGAAGAAGGAGATGAAAAATCTTTACCACACCCCATATATGCTAAAAGTTTTATCCAAGCATATGCTAAATTTTTGGATTTAGACTGGAAAAAGATAGGAGAAGAATATTCTGATTTGTATAAATTTGACAATAAAATAGATAAACTAGATAAATTACCAACCACAATTGAAGATAATAAAAAATATTATCGCCAAATAGGTTTTTATCTTAGCATTATTGCTTTAGTAATGGTGATTATTTTATTTTTTAGTTTTTTTTCTAAAAAAGGGAATCCTATTGAAGAAAGTGCTGTTTATAATAATTCTTCTCAGATAAATGAAAGTACACCTCAAGAAAATGTTTTAGAAGAGCAAAGTAGAAATATTAATGAAACACTTTCTTGGGCAGAGAAAAATAATACTTTACAAAAAAATATAAACAAAAATAACTCTGATATTAATGAAACTCAAAATATAGAGAAAAAATCATCTTTTATATCTACTCAAAAAGTAGAAGTTGTTGCTGAAGACCAGTGTTGGGTACAAGCCAATTTAGACAATAATAAAACGCAAGAATATTATTTGTATCCTAATGAGAGAATAACTATAGAATTTAATAATAATTTACAATTAAAGTTAGGTAATGCAGGTGGAGTAAAAGTGTATTTAAATAATAAGGAAATATCTTTAAATGCTGAAAAAGGAGAAGTAAAAACCCTACATTTTCCTTTGAATACTCAGTAATTTATGGAAATCAATGAAAATTTTATTATTTTAAGAAAAGGGAGATTTAAAGAAGTTGATTTATGGTTAAAAGTATTATCTCCCCATTTTGGTTTAACTACTTTTTTTGCTTTTGGTGGTTTAGTTAGCAAAAAACGTTTTTGTGGTTGTTTAGATGAATTTAATTTATTATATGGTAAAATTGAAAAAAGTAAGCGTAAAGAATATTTAACTTTAAAAGAATCTTATTTAATTAATAAATTTATCGATCTGAAACAAAACTCTAATAAAATAGGTGCAATTGCTAATATAACCAAATTCTTGGAAAAAATTAAAATAACACCTGACGAATATAAACAAGTTTTTGATCTTTTTGTTAATTTTATTTCTATTATATCTAAAGTATCTGATATTTCATATTTTCCTTTACTTTTTAAAGCCAATTTAATATTTAATTTAGGATATTTGCCATTATTTTCTTATTGCTTACATTGTAAAAAGCCCTTACTTCAAAAACATAAAATTGTTTTTTTTTCTTTTCAAGAAGGAGGTTTTTTTTGTGTCTCTTGTGGGCTGAAAAAAGGGCTCAATTTTAAATTAGATAGTAACATAATTTTATTTTTAAAATATATATCACAATCTAAACCTAAAGATTGGATACAAATAGATATTAATAAGACATTCCAAAAAGCATGTTATGAAATAGTAAGTAGGTTTATTGAATATCATTTAGAAATAAGCATTTAGGAGATGTCCATGATGTATTTTCAAGATGTCATAATGGTCTTACAAGAATATTGGTCAAAGAATGGTTGTATTATTCAACAACCATATGACATTGAGGTAGGTGCAGGAACATTTAATCCTGCTACTTTTTTAAGAGTAATAGGTCCAGAACCCTGGAGAGTGGCTTATGTAGAACCTTCTAGAAGGCCTACAGATGGCAGGTATGGAGAAAATCCTAATCGTTTGCAACATTATTATCAATTTCAAGTAATTTTAAAACCAGCACCTTCTAATGTTATTGATCTGTATCTTAAAAGTCTTGTAGCTTTAGGGATTAATTCTAATGAACACGATATACGCTTTGTAGAAGATGACTGGGAATCTCCTACTTTAGGAGCATGGGGATTAGGTTGGGAAGTATGGTTAGATGGCATGGAGATAACTCAGTTTACTTATTTTCAGCAAGTGGGAGGAATTAATTTAGATCCTATTAGTGTAGAAATAACATATGGTTTAGAGCGTATTTCTATGTATTTGCAAGAAAAAGAGTCAGTATATGAATTACAATGGAATGATAATATAACTTATGGAGATGTTCACTATAAATCAGAAGTAGAGCATTCTTATTATAATTTTGATTATAGCAATGCTAAGATGTTATTAGAATTTTTTAATAAATGTGAACAAGAATGTTTAAATCTATGTGAAAATAAATTACTTTGGCCTGCTTATGATTATTGTTTAAAATGTTCACATTTATTTAATTTGCTAGAGGCTAGAGGAGCTATTTCTATAACTGAGAGAACTTCTTTTATTAGTAGAGTTAGAAACCTTGCTTCTACAATAGCTCGTCTTTATGCTAAACAAAGAGAAGAAATGGGATATCCTTTGCTAAAAAAATAAAAAAGAGGGTAACACAAATGAGTTTATTTGTTTTAGAAATAGGTTTTGAGGAAATGCCTGCACGTTTTTTAAAAAAATTAGAAAAAGATATAGCAGGTATGTTTAGTAATTATTTAAAAGAAAAGAAAGTATATTTTAATAATATTCAAAGTTATTCTACTCCAAGAAGGCTTATTGTACTAATAAATAATATTGCTTCAAAGCAAGAAACAGAAATAATAGAAGTTATAGGTCCTCCTTTGAAAATAGCAAAAAAAGAAGATGGAAGTTTAACTAAAGCAGGATTGGGGTTTATAAAATCTCAGGGAGTATCTTTTGAAGATGCTTATGAGGTAGAAACATCTAAAGGAAGTTATCTTGCTGTAAAAAAACAAATAGGAGGGCAAGATACTATAATCGTATTACAAAGCTTATGTCCTAAGATTATTGAAAATTTACATTTTCCTAAAAAAATGCGTTGGGTAGATAATTTTACTTTTGGACGTCCTATTCGTTGGGTTTTAGCATTGTTTGAAGATAAAATAGTAAATTTTCAAATAGCAGGTCTTAAAAGTTCTAATATCACCTATGGACACAGGGTTATGGGAAAAGGTCCTTTTAAAGTAGAACATGCTTCAGAATTAAGTAATGTTTTAGAAACCAAAGGTAAAATTATTTTAAATTTTGAGGAGCGTAAAAAAAATATTCTTCACCAAGGGAATCTTTTGGCAAAGCAAGTTGAAGGAGAAATAGCTTGGAAAAATTCTTTATTAGAAGAAGTTTGTTACTTAGTGGAATATCCTAAACCAATATTAGGCAAATTTGATGAAAAATTTTTAGAATTACCAGAAGAAGTTTTACTTATGAGTATGGAGAGTCATCAAAAAAGTTTTGGTGTAAAAGCAAATAATAAATTATTACCTTATTTTTTAACTATAATAAATTTAGAGCCTGAAAAAAAAGATATTATTCAAAAAGGTTGGGAACGAGTTTTAAAGGCAAGGCTAGAAGACGCCAGCTTTTTTTGGCATACTGACTTAAAGTCTTCTTTTAACAAATGGCTGCAACAGCTTGAAAAAGTTACTTTTTTAGGACCTCTTGGAAGTATGCGACAAAAAGCAACTAGGCTATCGATGTTAATGGAATATTTAGGTAAAAAATTTTATCCTCAGAAGTTATCTGAACTTAAAAGAGCAGGTCTTTTAGCTAAGTGTGATCTTGTTTCTGAAATGGTAGGAGAGTTTGCCGATTTGGAAGGTATAATGGGAGGTATATATGCACGTAAAATGGGTGAAGATCCTGTTGTGGCAACTGCTATTTATGAACATTACCTGCCAAAAGGGCAAGGAAACCTGCCTCAATCTTTAGAAGGAGCTTTGCTTAGTATAGCAGATAAAATAGATACTTTGGTTGGATGTTTTGGATTAAATATTATTCCTACAGGAGCAGCTGATCCTTATGCGCTTAGAAGAAATGCTCTTGGGATAATTCAGATAGTTTTAGATAAACAACTTTCTCTTTCTTTATCCAACTTAATTTCTTATAGTTACGATCTTTATGAAAATGTTGAATTTAAGTTAAATAAAAAAGAATTTTTTGATAAGTTAAATGATTTCTTTGCTCAGCGTTTAAAATATTTATGGCAAGAACAAGGCTTTAAAAGTCAAATTGTAGAAGCAGCATTGGGAGCTAGTTTTGATAATATTTTTGATACATTTCTTAGGTTAAAAGCGTTGAATGAATTTTCTAAACAAGCTGAATTTGAAACAGCTGTGTTAACGTTTAAACGAGTATCTAACATTATAAAAAAACAGGCTAAACAAGAAACTTTTTTTACTGAAATAAATGTTGATCTATTAGAAGAACCTGCTGAGCAGAGATTATATGAAAAATTAAAAGAATTAGAGACAAAGTTTAAACAATTCTTAACTAGCAAAAAATATAAAGAGTTTTTAAATTTACTTTTAGAATTAAAGCCATTTGTAGATGATTTTTTTGATAATGTGATGGTTATGTGTGAAAATGAAAATTTACGAAAAAATCGCTTGACCATGTTAAAAAGTATGACTAATACGCTTGAGATTGTAGCTGATTTTGCAGCATTACAAGTATAGAAGAAATAAAAAATTTAAATACAAAATTTAAAAGGAGGTTATGTCTTGGCCAATCACAAGTCTGCAATTAAAAGACATAGGCAAAGTTTAAAAAGAAGAGCTCGCAATAGGGCAGTTAAAACTAGGATAAAAAATGTTGTAAAGGCTGTACGGCAAGCTGTTGAGGAAAAAGATAAAACTCAAGCTATTGAAAAATTAAGAACAGCAACCTCTGTTATTGGAAAGGCCTCTCAAAAGGGAATTTTACATTGGAAGACAGCTGCTCGTAAGGTTTCTAAATTAACAAAGTTAGTCAATAGTATTGAATAATTAAGGATAAAAGGGTTATTTAAAAAGCCTATCCTTGTTTGATAAAGGGTAGGCTTTTTTTGTGTTTGCTTTTTAAAAAAGTTAAGGATAAGAATAGCTCATTATTTTTAAGTAATAAATAAAAAAATGAAAAAAAATTTCATTTCTCCTTTTTCTTTGCCTGTTTATTTTTTTGCTTTAACTATTTTAATAGGTGCCATTATCCTACATCATCCTATAAGTCTTAAAGGCAATTCTATTTCCTGGTTAGATGCTTTATTTACAGCTACTTCAGCTACCTGCGTTACAGGTTTAATTGTTGTAGATACAGGATCATTTTTTTCTCCATTTGGACAGGGCGTAATTTTAACCTTAATTCAATTAGGCGGTTTAGGTATAATGACTTATACCAGCTTAGTTTTTTATCTATGGAGAAAAAAAATAAGTATTACAGATAGGATAGCTGTGGGACAATCTTTACTTCACGATCCATCATTTCATCTAGGAAAATTTTTAACACAGATGATACAATTTGTGTTTTTTATTGAACTTGGGGGAGCATTATTGCTATACCTCTTAGATCCTATAAAATTTTCTCCTTTTTCTGCAATTTTTCATTCTATTTCTGCATTTTGTAATGCTGGTTTTTCTTTATTTTCTTCTAGTTTAATTGAATGGCAAAGTTCTTTTTTAGTTAATCTTATTTTTATTATTTTAATAGTTTCTGGTGGGCTTGGTTTTGCTGTAATTTTAGAAATATATGAACGAAAAATACATGTTCGTACTAAACAAAAACTTAGTTGGCATTCTAAAATAGTATTAGAAACAACATTAGCATTAATTGTTGGTGGAACTATTTTAATTTTTATTGCTGAGTTTTTTGCTCATCCAGAATATATAGATTTGAAAAAAAGCATATTAACTTCTTTTTTTCAGTCTATTACATGTAGAACAGCAGGATTTAATACTGTGGAAATTGATAAAATGACAAATCTTTCCCTTTTAATTATGATTTTCCTGATGTTTATAGGAGGTTCTCCTGGATCTTGTGCTGGTGGTATTAAAACAACTACTTTTAGAACTTTTGTCTCTTTTGGCTGGTCTAATCTTATTGGAAGAAAACAATGCGTCATTGGGAAATATGCTTTAGATGATAAAAGTCTTAACAAAGCATTAACTTTAATTATATTTGCTATGAGTCTTATTTTTTTAGCTACTGCTATTCTCTTAGCAACAGAAGGAGGAGATATTCCTCATCATTTAACAAAAGGACTTTTTTTAGAAATTTTGTTTGAAGTAGTATCTGCTTTTGGTACAGTAGGATTATCTGTTGGATTAACTCCAAACTTATCTGTTATTGGAAAAATGGTTATTATAGCCTTAATGTTTATAGGAAGGTTAGGGCCTATTTTATTTTTAACTCTTTTACAGAGTTGGCAATCACAAGAAAGATTTAAATGGCCAGAAAATACCTTATTAATAGGTTAGGAGGAAAAGGTAGTGGCAAAGTTTGAAGTAGGTGTTATAGGATTAGGAAAGTTTGGTTTTTATTTAGCAAAATCTTTAGTCAACCTTGGCCACAATGTAGTTGGTTTAGACAATAAATCCGATAGAATAAAACGAGCTCAGGATATTTTAACTCAGGTATATGAAGCAGATGCAACAGACAAAGGAGCCTTATCTCAGTTAGGGTTTGCAGACTTAAACCATGTAATAATAAGTGTTGGCCATTCCATGGAAGCTAGCATTTTAATTGCTTTATATCTTAAAGAACTAGGAGCCAAGGATATTTGGTGTAAAGCTATTAGTGATGAGCATGAAAAGGTTTTATTAAAAATAGGCGTAGATCATGTTATTTTCCCTGAGCGATTTGCAGCAGAACAGCTAGCAAGAAGTTTAGTAGTTCCTGGGCTAATTGACTATTTGCCTATGGGTAAGGGAGTATTATTAAAGGAGATAATAGTTTCTTCTAAGTGGGAAGGAAAAACTTTAAGAGAATTGGATCTTACTAATCAGTATGGAGTACAAGCAATTGCTATCAAAACCCAGGAAAAAGGAGAATATACATTTGTGCCAAAAGCTGATCAAAAGTTAAAAAAAGGAGATATACTTGCTATCGTAGGTAAAGAAGAAAGTTTTAAAGAATTAAGTCCATAAGTTAAATCCACTGTAAGGTAGGAATCCCTTCAATAATTTTCATTTTTTCTAAATAGTGAGCAAATAAAATAAGACTTGCCTTGTGTTCTTTGTCTAGGTTGTAATCCATTAGATCCCAATAATTAGAGATAACGTTCAAATCAAAACTAAATTTAGTTTTAGTTTTTTGTAAAAGATGTTTTTTTTCTATTTTCAATAAGTGTTTAGATTTAATTAAAGTTTCATAGAGAAAATAAATAAGTTCTTTTTTAATAAAAAAAAGGTTTTTATTTATAATCCATAAAGCAAAAACAAAAGGAAGATTTGTAAATTTAAACCATTCATGTGCTAAATCATAAATATAAAAATTATTTTTTTGTTTGTAATATATGTTTAAAGCAAAATCACCAATTTCTAAAAAAGGAAAATTTTTAGTTTCTCCAGGCTTAACAAATGTCCATTTGGGTTCAGGTAATTTCCAATAAAAGTTCCATAATATTTTTAATAGATTAATAGAGCTTGCAGATGCTTGGCTAAGATAAACTATTGGATTTTTTTTCTTTTTAAAAGAGTCTAAAGGAAGGTTAGAACATAATAATACACTTTGTACCGCTTCTTTAGCACTAATACTTAAGTTGGGAAACAATAAATAACGATCACTGTGGATTAAATATTCAAAAGATGAGGCAGGAGCTAAGTCAAGTTCATCTTGAAATAACAGCTTATTTAAAGCAGAAGGATGATTTTTAACGTATTTTATAGAAAATTTAAAAGGTTCTCTTTTTAAATAATAAAAAAAAGGCCAAATATTAAGATAAGATATCTGACCTATTTTTAATTTTTTTGATTTTAATTCTATATCTTGACAAGCAGTGTTTTTTACCATGATAACAACTCGTTAAATATTATTTTAAGGTTTAAAAATGTCTAAGAGTAAAAAAATTAAAATTCCTTTTTCTATTATAACTGCTTTGGCTAAAATATGGTCATCAACGCTTCGTTATAAACAAATTGAATATGATAATTATATTTGTTTGAAAAAACAAGAACAACCTGTGTTATTTGGAATTTGGCATGGAGAACTTTTTCCTTTATGTTATTTACATCGCAATCAAAATATACGCGTTCTTGTAAGCCCTAGCAGAGATGGAGAAATTATTGCCAATGTATTGTTAAAATTAGGTTATACTTTAGCGCGAGGCTCTAGTAACAAAACAGGAGTAAAAGCCCTAATTTCTATGTTAAAAAAATTTCGTCAAGATCCAAGAGATATGGTTATCACATTAGACGGTCCTACAGGACCACGTCATAAAATAAAAGATGGTATTTTGTTTCTTGCCTATAAGTTAGAGTTACCTATAATACCAGTAAGAGTATGTATATCTAAAAAGTTTGTTTTTAATTCATGGGATAAATTTGAATTACCTTATCCTTTTGCTAAATGTGAAGTTAAATATGGAAAACCAATTTTAGTAAAAGATAAAAATTTTGAATTTTATAAAAAATATTTATATAAGGAATTAGATTTGCTTTATGTTAGATGAGATTTTTATTCAACTTCTTATTAATTGGTCAAGAAGTATAAATATTTATTCTTGTGATAGGTATGGTAGAATTATTGGTCTTTTATTATGGAATTTACTAAAAAAAAGACGAGAACAAACTATTTTTTCCATTCAAAAACATCTTGGTTTGGATTTTATACAAGCTAAATCTTTAGCTAAGCAAAGCTTTATTCATACTGGAATGGCTTATTTTGAATCTTTTTTAGTCCAAAATTTTGATTATAAATTTATGTGCGATAATGTTGTAACAGATGATCTTGATAATATAAACTTATTAAAAAATAGTAAAAGACCTGCAGTTATTGTTACTGGGCATTTAGGTCCATGGGAAATGTTATTAGCATTATTAAAATTTTATTTACCAAATAAATCAACTCAAGTAGTAGTAAAATTCCCTAAAAATAAATTTATGGCAAAATTAATAAAAAGATTGAGAACAGAACGAAATGCAGAAATTGTCGGTCATAGATTAATTACTTATAAGCTCCTTCCTAATTTACGCCAAGGAGGGATGGCTGCGTTTTTAGTGGATCATAATACATTAAAAAAAGAAGCAATTTTTTTACCATTTTTAGGTGAAATAGCAGCTGTTAATATTGGCCCAGCTTTGATTGCCTTAAGGGCAAAGGCCTTAATTTGGCCAGCATTTGTAATTAGAGAAGGCACAAAAATTCGTCTCTTTTTAGAAAAACCCCTTGATACTAAAACTTTAAACGGAACATTAAAAGATAAAATAAAAGTAATAACCCAATTTTATACCCAAGCAGTTGAAAAAAAAGTTTTATCTTATCCAGAGCAATGGTATTGGTTGCATAGACGTTGGAAAACTCGCCCCAATTAATCTTTTTTTAAATACTGTTCAATAATTTTAGCATCATTTGAAGATGATTTTACTCCTAGCTCTTTAGATTCACCATAACAAATAAATCCTGTATCAGTTAATTTAACTTTTCCTGCTGCTAATACAGCAGGATAAGGAATTTGTTCTCTGAATTCTACATAATCTACCCGTTCTGGGAAAATAATAGGAATAGCTTGACCAGCAAAATCTTCAAAAATAATATATTTCATTTTATCCTCCGCTATTAACTTTTAGTTTGTTATTATAGAGTTTTATAACTATTTTTTTTAATTTAGTCGATAGTAAAGAATAGAAATATTAGCTTAAATTTTTTAAATTGTTAAACTCATTGCTTGCTTAAATATATTTTATTATTCTTAATAAAAATATTTGAGTCAATTTGATTTTTAAAATTTTACTAACAAGGAGATAATTATGAATAATTACGTCAAGATGTTAGAAGTGGCAAGAGGAGAAGCACCCGCTGATTTAGTTTTAAAAAATGTTCAATTAATTAATGTACTTAGTGGAGAAATTTATTCAGAAGATATAGCAATTTATAAAGATATGATTGTTGGTGTGGGAAAGGATTATAAGGGAAAAGAGGAATTAGACTACAAAGGAAAATACGCTTGCCCTGGGTTTATTGAAGGTCATATTCATATAGAATCTAGTTTTTTAAGTCCTTGGGAATTTGCAAAGATAGTGGGAAAATGGGGAACTTGTTGTGTAGTGTGTGATCCTCATGAAATAGCAAATGTTTTAGGAATTGAGGGAATAGAAATTTTTATTAAGGCAACAGATAAATTACCTGTTGATTTTTATTTCATGGCTTCTTCATGTGTGCCAGCAAGTCATTTAGAAACTTCTGGAGCAATTTTAGATGTAAAAGATATAAAATATTTATTTAAAAAATATCCTCAAAAAGTTTTAGGTCTTGCTGAGATGATGAACTTTCCTGGAACCTATTTAGGAAATAAAGAAGTATTAGATAAATTAAAACAAGCTGAAAATAAAATAATAGATGGACATGCCCCTCTTTTAGGAGGCAAAAATTTAAATGCCTATATTCTAGCTGGTCCTAAAAGTGATCATGAATGCCTTAAACAAGAAGAGGCTTTGGAAAAATTACGTAAAGGCATGACTATCTTTATTCGTGAAGGTAGTACAGAAAAAAATTTAAAAGATCTTATTCCCATAGTTAATTTTAAAAATGGAGAAAATTTCTGTTTAGTGACAGATGATAAACATGCTGATGAACTTTTTCAATATGGTCATATTAACTATAATGTAAAGAAAGCCATAGATAATGGATTAAACCCTATTTTAGCCATAAAAATGGCTACAATCAACCCAGCAAGATATTTTGGGTTAAAAAAATATGGAGCAATTGCACCAGGATATTATGCAAATATTGTTATTTTAGATAATTTAAAAGAATTTAATATTGTTGATGTGTATTTAAAAGGCAAAAAATACTCTTCCTTAGATTTTATTAAATATAAATACAATTCTTCAACTAATATTTTAAATTGTCCTAAATTAAATTTAGACGATTTTAAAATAATTCCTCAAGGTGATCAACTTAAGGTTATTAAGATAATTCCTCATCAAATTATTACTGAACAAATAATTGTAAAACCTAAAATAGAAAATAATAATGTAGTTTCTAATATAAACGAAGATATAATTAAATTAGCTGTAATAGAACGACATAAAAACACAGGCAATATAGGTCTTGGTTTTGTAAAAGGTCTGAAGCTAAAGAAAGGAGCTATAGCAAGTACAATAGCACACGATTCTCATAATCTTGTTGTAGCAGGATGTAATGATAAAGATATGTTGTTTGCAGCAAATTATTTAAGAGATCAAGGTGGAGGAATTGTATTTGTAGAAGGTCAAAAAGTGATTTCTTTTTTAAGTTTGCCTTTTGCTGGGCTTATGAGTTTGGAAAATATAGAAAATGTTGTAAATAAATTATTAGAAATTGATGATACACTACAAAAAGTAAGTTCTTTAGGAAGCAAAATTTTTATGCATTTATCATTTTTAGCCCTTCCAGTTATTCCAAAATTAAAATTAACAGATAAGGGTTTGGTAGATGTAGAAAAGTTTGAAGTTGTTTCATTGTTTGTGTAGATTTTTTGTTTCAATTAATAAAAGAAGAGTATAAATTTTTAAGATCACAATCTGTGAGCTCAAGTGGGGGTGGCAGAAGATATCTTCCCTACGTCTTTACATATAGGGAGTTGCAATGCTTTTTAGCGTGCTGAGAAGTAAAACAGCAGTAAAAGTTAGCATAAAGATTATGAAAGTATAGGAGGAAATATGAGAAAAAAAATAAATAATAATAAAACTCTTTCTTTGGAACAAAAACTATGGAAAGCAGCAGATAAACTTAGAAAAAATATAGATGCTGCTGAGTATAAACATGTAGTGCTAGGCCTTATTTTTCTGCGTTATATATCAGATGTTTTTGAACATTTGTATGAAAAATTAAAAGCAGGTGAAGGGGAATACGCAGGAGCTGACCCTGAAGATATAGATGAATACAGAGCAGAAAATGTATTTTTTGTCCCTCCTAAAGCAAGATGGAATTATTTAAAATCCAATGCAAAAAATCCTGAGATTGGCAAACTTATAGATGAGGCAATGGAAGTCATAGAAAAAGAAAATTCATCCCTAAAAGGAGTGCTTCCAAAAGTATATGCAAAAGGAAATATTGATTCAATTTCCCTTGGTGGACTCATTGATGAATTTAGCAATATTGCCTTTGATGAAGCCAAAAAAAGAAGTGCTGATATATTTGGACATGTATTTGAGTATTTTTTAGGGGAATTTGCCCTGCAAGAAGGTAAAAAAGGAGGGCAATTTTATACTCCAAGAAGTGTTGTTGAACTTTTAGTTGAGATGCTTGAACCTTATAGAGGCAGAGTTTTTGACCCTTGCTGTGGATCAGGGGGAATGTTTGTTCAATCAGAAAAATTTGTAAAACAACATCAGGGCAGGGTTGATGACATTTCAATTTTTGGTCAGGAAAGCAATCAAACCACATGGCGTCTTTGCAAAATGAACCTTGCCATACGACAGATTGATTCAACTCAGGTCAAATGGAATCCTGAAGGCTCTTTTTTAAATGATGCCCACAAAGACCTAAAAGCAGACTTTGTAATAGCCAATCCTCCGTTTAATGATAGCGATTGGAGCGGAGATCTTGTGAGAAAAGATGTGCGGTGGAAATATGGTATTCCACCAGAAGGAAATGCAAACTATGCCTGGATTCAACACTTTATTTTTCATCTTGCGCCTTATGGAAAAGCAGGTTTTGTTCTTGCAAAAGGTGCGCTTACAACAAAGCAAAAAGCAGAATATGAAATAAGAAAAAATCTAATAGAAGATGATCTTATTGATTGCATCGTAAATCTGCCCCCTAAACTCTTTTTAAATACCCAAATTCCAGCCTCTTTATGGTTTATTAGAAAAAACAAGAAGACCAGAAAAGGCGAGATTCTTTTTATTGATGCAAGGGAGATGGGAAAACTTATAAATCGTAGAAACAGAATTTTAACACAAGAAGATATAAAAGTAATCGCTACTACATATCACCTGTGGCAGAAAGAATTTTCGGATGACGATTTGCTATTTAAGGATTTTGAGAAAGATAATATTAATTTTAAAGAATGGAAAGACCTCTTATTAAATCGTCAATCGAAAATCGAAAATCTTCAATATATTGATATTAAGGGCTTTTGCAAGTCCGCAACCATTGAGCAGGTAAGAGAACTGGACTATGTGCTTACACCTGGCCGTTATGTGGGACTTCCCAATGATGAAGAAGATTTTGACTTTGAGGAGAGATTTTCAAAACTTAAAGCAGAATTTTTGGAGCAGTTGAAAGAAGAAGAGAGGCTAAATAAACTGATACTTAAAAATCTGGGAAAAATAGAAATAGATATAGAAAAAGAAGGGGTAAAATGACAGAACAAGATGTCATAAAACTAATTCAAATGGGTGAATGTATAAACATTGAATTCAAAGAGAGTAAAAAGGCTGTTAATAAAGATGTTTATCAGACCATTTGTGCATTTCTAAACCGTATTGGCGGACATATTCTTCTGGGAGTTAAAGATAATGGCAAAATTGTGGGCATTGATCCTGAATTTGTAATTAAGATAAATAAAGAAATAATAACCTCTGCCAATAACCCACAAAAAATTAACCCTCCAGTTTCTTTGCTTGCAGAGGATATTATTGTTGAAGGAAAACATTTAATTATTGTTACAGTTCCAGAAAGCTCACAAGTACACAGATGTAATGGAAAGATTTATGATAGAAATGAAGATGGAGATTTTGATATAACAAATCACACGGACACTGTTGCCATGCTTTACATGAGAAAACAATCAAGTTTTTCGGAAAACAAAGTCTATCCGTACCTAACACTACAAGACTTTAACGAAAAAGTGATTGATAAAGTTAAGAAAATGATAAAAGCATGGAATTCCAACAGTCCTTTGCCAGAAATGGACAACTTTACAATGTTAAAAAGCCTTGGTTTTTATCAAAAGGATGCTAATACAGGCAAAGAAGGCTTTACTCTTGGAGCCTTGCTTCTTTTTGGAATGGACGAAGTAATTTACTCAACACTGGCTTATTACAAAACTGATGCAATAGTGCGAAAAGAAAACATTGACAGGTACGACGACAGGGAAATCGTAAACACAAACCTGATAGATTCCTTTGAAATACTCATGCAGTTTATAAGAAAACACCTTCCCGATCCCTT
Source organism: Desulfonauticus submarinus (assembly GCF_900104045.1). Lineage (NCBI taxonomy): Bacteria > Pseudomonadati > Thermodesulfobacteriota > Desulfovibrionia > Desulfovibrionales > Desulfonauticaceae > Desulfonauticus > Desulfonauticus submarinus. The sequence continues at coordinate 275,235 of NZ_FNIN01000001.1, read as the reverse complement.
TTACCTTGAAGATAATGTTCACAGAGTTTCCTTGAGAGATAAAATTTTTAGAGAAGTTATAGGCAACATCCTTATACACAGGGAATATTCAAGCCCTTATCCTGCCAGGCTTGTTATTGAAAAAGAGCGCGTGGTCACGGAAAATGCAAATAGAGCTTACGGTTTTGGTCACATCACGCCTCAGAATTTCACAGCGTTTCCGAAAAATCCAAAAATTGCAAGAGTTTTCAGAGAAATAGGAAGGGCTGATGAGTTGGGATCCGGCGTAAGGAACATCTTTAAGTACACTCCAATTTATTCAAAAGGCGGACAACCTCAACTGATAGAAGGCGACATATTTAAAATCATTATTCCCCTTGTGCCTAATAGGACAGAGAAAACTACCCAGAAAACTGTGGAAAAGAGTTCGGAGAAAAGTTCGGAGAAAAGTTCGGAGAAAAGTTCGGAGAAAATAATAGCCTACATGAAAGAGAATAAAAACATTACTATATCGGAACTGTCCCAAAATCTTAAAATTTCAACTAGAGCAGTGGAGAAACAGATTGCCAGACTTAAAAAACAAGGCAAAATCAGAAGAGTAGGATCTGACAAAGGCGGATATTGGGAGGTTTTGGATTGAGGAAGAATTACGATTTTCGATTACAGATTTACGATTTGTAGATTTATTATGGAAACAAAGAGATTTTTTAATAGAAAAACAGGCTATGGCATTTAAAAGGAGATAGGAGTATTAGAAATGAGTGAAAAATTGCCGAAGGACTGGAAAAGGGTGAAGTTGGGGGAGGAAAATGTTATTATCTGAAACTGACCTTGGGAAGAAATATATAGAACAATTTGATAGGGAAGATCAACAGATAGCAAAGAAATTTATAGATAGTTTAATTATTATATCCGAACATAGGTTTTTAAATGAATTAAGTACTGCTCTTGATGAATTGACAAAACATTCCACAAATTTACCTGCGGCTTTGTATCCAGTCTTTGAAAAAAAGAAAAATACTTCTTCTTTTTTTCAAGAAGATGGTACTCCTCATATGTCTGAAGCTAGCCATGTAGGTTCGGAAGGGATATTACAAAAATTTTGCAGGGATTATGCTACATCAAAGAAAAATGTCTATTTCAATTTAAGCTTGAAAGAACTAAAAGAAAAGAAGATTAGAAGTATTATATGTGTTGATGATATAATTGCTTCTGGAAAAAGAATGAGAGAATTTATAGAATGGATTTATGGAAATAAGACTATAAAAAGCTGGTATTCTTTTAAATGGATAAAGTTTTTAATAGTAACTTATGCTGTTACAGAAAAAGGATTAAAGGGCAATTACTTATATAATAATGATACAAAGACAAATGCAGAAAGAAAGAAAAGATCAAAGGATATTATTAGAACACTAAATATTATTCCAGATGAACAAATTAAATTCAATATAAAATTAAATGATGGTAGAAGTTTTTGGATATCTAAAGATAAAAACGAAATAATAAGACTATGTTATAAATATGCTAAAAAATATAATATTCCAGAGAAATGGATATTGGGATTTAATAAGACTTTTTCAACCATAATTTTCCCTCATAGTGTTCCTAATACTACACCTGGGATAATCTGGTGGGGAAAAAATCAAAAATGGAAACCTCTTTTCCCTAAAAATGTTTTTCCTGCTCAGATTATTGATTTAACAAGGTTAAATTTAAGTAAGGTAGAGGAATCTTTAAAGAAATTAGGATTTGACGATAATAAGTTTAATTTTGATGCTTTTTTAAAGGCTCAAAGTGAAGACTCAAAAAGATTGTTTTTATTCTTATTATGTTTGTCAAAGAAAAAAAGAAGAATATCTATTATTTCAGAAGTGATGGAACTCCCTATAATTTATGTTGAGAAGTTGCGAGATAAATGCCTTGAATACAATTTGATAACATCTAACTTAATTCTTACAAAGCAAGGTAGAAATATACTAAAATCAATAAAAAAACATATGAAGAAATCCCAAGAAAATATTTGCATTATTAAAGAAGAATATTATTATCCTATGTCATTGAGGGGATTAACTGCTTTATCTAGTAAAACTACCTCTTTGGAAAATGGAGGTAGAAATGACTGTTAATTTAACGGTCTGGGGATTTGGATTACCAAATCTCTGTAGAAAAGCGGGTGCTTGCGGACTAAGGCATGATGTTGTGCCGCCTTCGGCCGCTCGATGTCTCGCTTTGTCACAACATCATATCTTACCTCTCAGGAGGTCAAAGTAGATGAAGCGTTGGTCCCCTCATTTATATAAAATTTATGGTAAAAAAAATAAGAAAGATGACAAACTTATTGAAAATGCTTTAAATCAAGCAGATATCCTCCAAAATAGAAATTTGCCAGTAGTTCTAACTTTAGGTCATCTTGCAAGACATACTGATATACCTTATCAAACATTACGAAAATTAGTAGCAAGACAAGTAAATGCTTACAGAATTTTTCGAATAAGAAAGAGAAGTTCAGGATATCGTGTGATTTGTGTTCCTAATAAAGATTTATTAAAAGTTCAAAGATGGATTGACAAATTTATATTAAGTAATCTTGAAAGTAGCCCGTATAGTTATGCTTTTGAGGAGGGACAATCTATAGTTGATTGCGCTTCACAGCATTTATCTTGTAGATGGTTGATCAAAATAGATTTGAGAAATTTTTTTGAGTCTCTCTCAGAAATTCAAGTATATAGAGTTTTTAAAGTGGCTGGTTATAATAATTTAGTTTCTTTTGAAATGGCAAGATTGTGTACAAAGCAGTCAAAATCAGGATGGAAACTTTATAATCCATATTGGAAAAGTTATCCGAGAGAAAAAATTCCTCTATATAATGCAGATGTCATTGGCCATTTACCTCAAGGAGCACCAACAAGTCCAAAATTATCAAATCTGATAATGAAAAACTTAGATTTTGAAGTTAATAATATCGCTCAAAAATTCTCTCTTGTTTATACCCGATATGCAGATGACATGATTTTTTCAACAATAGATAGTTCTTTTGATTATAAAAAAGCAAAATGTTTTATAAAAGATATTTTCAACATTTTACCTAAGCATGGGTTATTACCTAATCGTCAAAAAACTAAAATTATTCCACCTGGTGGCAGGAAAATTGTTTTGGGACTTCTAGTTGACTCAGAAAAGGTAAGATTGCCAAAAGATTTTAGGAATAAACTGGAATGTCACTGGTATTATTGTACAAAGGATATTACACAACATGCTGAGAAGCGAGGCTTTAAAAGTTACCTGAGTATGCAGTATTATATAAAAGGTCTTATATCGTTTGCTAGGCAAGTTGATAGTGATTTTGTGGAGAAATTGAAGAAAAAGTATGGAGAAATAAAATGGCTTTAAATTATAATATAATACCTAATGGGTGGAGAAGGACAAGGTTGGGAGATATAGTAAATTTAAATTATGGTAAGTCATTACCTGAAAAGAAAAGACTTAAAGGCAATGTGCCTGTTTTTAGCTCTGCTGGTATAACAGGGTGGCACAATGAAGCCTTGGTAAATTCAAAGGGAATAATAATTGGAAGAAAAGGAACTATCGGAAAAGTGTATAAGTCTGATATTCCGTTTTATCCAATAGATACAACATACTATATATTACCCAATGAAAAATACGACTTTGATTTTTTATATTATTTGTTGCTAAATCTAAATTTAGAAGAATTAAATGAAGATAGTGCAGTCCCAGGTTTAAACAGAAACACTGCTTATTCTTTAGAAATAATTATCCCCGAATCTATTAATGAACAACGCGCCATTGCCTCTGTCCTCTCCTCTCTTGACGACAAAATAGACCTCCTCCACCGTCAGAACAAAACCCTCGAAGCCATGGCGGAAGCTCTGTTCAGAAAGTGGTTTATCGAAGAGGCAAAGGAGGATTGGGAATATAATACACTTGAAAACTATGTTAAAGTATACAGAGGTGTTTCATATAAAAGTAGTGAATTAAATAATTCCAAAGTTGCTTTAGTTACTTTAAAAAATTTTGGGAGAGATGGTTCATTAAGATTTGATGGTTTTAAAGAGTACACTGGCAAATATAAAGAAGAACAGGTAGTTAATTCAGGAGATTTGGTAGTAGCTCAAACGGATATAACCCAAAATGCAGATATTATTGGTAATCCTTTATTGATATTTAATTTATTAGGGTATGAAAAATTGATAATATCCACTGATGTACTTAAAATTGAACCTAAGAATGATTGGTTTAGCAAAGAATTTTTATATTATTTAATGCGAACAAGGCTATTTAAAGAACATTGTATTGGATTTTCCAATGGTTCTACGGTATTGCATTTAAGCAAGGATGCTATTCCTAACTTTGATTTTTTTGTTCCTCCCAAGGAAAAAATAGTTTTTTTTACAAAAAAAGTTAAAGGGTTCATTGATAAAATTAATGTAAACTTAATCCAAATCCGCACATTAGAAAAACTCCGTGACACATTACTACCCAAACTAATGAGCGGAGAGGTGAGGGTGAAATTTTAGAGGGAGGTTAAGTTATGAATAATTATTTAAGAGGCTCTGAATGGCGTAAATGGGATTTGCATGTGCATACACCTGTTGATCATGAATGGATCAACAGACCTGATTTATCATCAGAGGAAAACAAAAAACAATTTGCAAAACAATATATTTCATTTGCATTGCAACAAAATCTTTCAGTTTTGGGTATAGTTGATCATAATTTTTGTAATAATTTAGATGATTCCTTACTTCCTTATATTAAGAAAGAAGCAGAAAATAACCATATTACCATTTTACCGGGATTTGAAATTACTGCAAGAGAAGGAAGTGGGATCCATTTGCTAATTTTGTTTCCAGAAAATACTGATATTTCCAGAATTAAAAGTGTAGTTGATCAATGTTTTAGTCCTGGGGAAACTCTTATTCCTAATAACGGAAATATTCCAGTAAGCAATAAAACTATTGATGAAATAAAAGAAATAATAGATGAAGCAAACCTTGATTCGATTTTTATCTTTGCTCATGCAGATAGAGAAAATGGTGTATTGAACCCCGACACTATTAGAGGAACAAGGAGAGTCCAAGAATGGCATAAAGATTTTATAAATATTACACAAATTTCAAAGAAAATATTTGAGTATCCCGAAAATACTTTTATGTATAAAGTAATACATGGTATTGATACGAATTATAAAAGAAATATGACATATATAAATGCTTCAGATTGTAGAACCATTAATCCTTCGGATGCTGCAGAAGGACGATATTACTTAGGACAAAAATTTGTGTGGATAAAAGCCGATCCTACATTTGAAGGATTAAAACAAATAATATATGAGCCAGAAGACAGGGTATCCTTTGAAGAACCTGAATTATTGAAGCGAGTTAATGAAAACAAAACAAAATTTATAAAGTCATTAAAAATCAATCAGATTGCTGGATATGATGAAAGGCATGGTATTTGGTTTAAAAATATAGATATTCCATTCAATCCAGGTCTTGTTGCAATAATTGGAAATAGAGGAAGTGGCAAAAGTGCAATTGTAGATATCTTGGGATTGTGCGGTAATTCACATCAAAATAATGATTTCTCTTTTCTCAGAAAAGATAGATTTCTTAATAAAGGACTTGCTAAAAATTTTGACGCGAGCTTGGAATGGTTTGACGGTTCCATAATAAAAAAGAACTTATTCGAAGAATCGGATTTAGCCTCACCTGAGAGAGTAAGATATCTTCCTCAAAGTTTTTTTGAGAAGTTAACAAATGAAATTGAAGAAAGGGAATTTCCTAAAACATTAGAAAATATTGTTTTTAGTCATTTACCGGAGGAGCAGAAATTAGGTAGAAGTTCATTCCAAGAGTTAATAAAATTTAAACAAGAAACAATAGAAAAAGAAATAAAACTTATTCTTGACGAGATTGATCAATTAAATGAGAAAATAATTGATTTAGAAAAGAAACAGCATCCAGATTACAAAAAAGAATTAAAAGAAAAATTAGTATTAAAACAGAAAGAACTGGAAGAACTTGAAAAAAATAAACCAAAAGAAGTAAAAAATCCTGCGGTAGATACTACTATTTCAGAAGAACAAAAAAAATATTATGAAGATTTAAAGCAATTAAAAGAAAAAATAAAAGAAATTGAAGATGAAATACACAAAAATAGAGAAACACTTAACAATTTAATGTTGGAACAAGAAGAACTTGAACAACTATCTAAAAATTTAAAATTAGAGAAACAACGAATTGAAAGATTTAAAGACGAAAATAAACATAAATTCGAAAAATTTGGCTTAAAGATTGAAGAAATAATAAATATAAAAATAGATACTCGAAAATTGGAACAAATAATCAAAGAGAAAAATGAACAGATAAAAGCTATTAAAGAACTTCTTCTTTCTGACAGTGAAATAGGAGAAATGGAAATAGAAGAAGAAGAAAAAGCTAGACTGAAAAAAGAAAGTTTAATTGTAAGGAAAAATGAAATTAATATACAAATACAAAAAATTAATGATAAATTATCTGAGCCAGAAAAAAGATATCAGGAATATTTAGAAAAACTAAAAAAATGGCAAATGGATAAAAATGCAATATTGGGAAATGAATCTAAGACGGACACTATAGAATGGTTAAAGAAACAAATAAGATTTATTGATTCCGAATTAGACAGTAGATTAAATAAGTTAAGAGAACAAAGGATAGAAAAGGCAATAAAGATATATGAAAAGAAAAATGAATTAGTAGAAATATACAAACAATTTAAAAAGGCAGTTGATGACAAAATAGCCAGTCATAGAGAGATACTTTCAGATTATGAAATAATCATAGAAGCAGCATTGAATATTAACAATGAATTTATTAACAAGTTTCTCTCATTCATAAACCAAAAATTAAAAGGAAGTTTCTGCGGTAAAGAAGAGGGAGAGGCTTTATTAAAAGAAAAATTAAATGATATTGATGTAAATTTAAAAGACAACATTGTAAATTTTTTGAAAGATGTAATTAACTTATTAGAAGTTGATCACAGAGAGCCTTTTAAAGAAAAAGATGAAAAAGAAAAAAGGAGATATATTTTTGAGCAAGTCAAAGAATTAAAAAATTTTTATAACTATCTTTTCTCGCTGGAATATATTGAGCCTATTTATGAACTAAAATTAGGATCAAAAAGTATATCCCAGTTGTCTCCTGGTGAAAAAGGGGCATTGTTAATTGTTTTTTATTTAATGTTAGATAAGGATAATATTCCATTAATAATAGACCAACCTGAAGAAAATTTAGACAACGAGAGTATATATAAAATCCTAACAAAATTTATCAGATTGGCAAAACAACGAAGACAATTGATAATGGTTACTCATAATCCCAATTTAGCTATAGTAGGAGATGCAGAGCAAATAATTTTTGTTAATATTGACAAAAAGAATGGAAATAAATTCAGCTTTGAGTCAGGTTCTATTGAGAATCCTGTTATCAATAAACATGCTTCTAATATACTAGAAGGCACCTTAAAAGCATTTGATATTCGCAGATTAAAGTATTTTAAACATTGAGGAATACAAGAATGCTAAACCTTAACAAAAATTTAATCAGACACAATACAATATTATCGGAATATGTGGTAATTCCGAATCATCTCCACGGTATTTTGTGGTTTATGAAATACATAGGTGATCTCAACTATGACTATAGTCACAATTTTTAGCAAAAAAAATTGATTTTATTCCTAAAATATTGTATATATTTCTATAGAAAATAGAATGGAGTCAAGATATATGGGGTTAAAATTGGAATTTTTGCTAAAATTATCAAGGGGTAAAATAGAAGGCATAAACATAAAAAACAAAAGATATCTTTATGAAAAAATAGATTTAAACAATAAGCTAATAGCAATATTAGGAGCAAGGGGCACTGGAAAAACCACTTTAATGCTGCAACTAATTAAAGAAAAGTACAAACTATCAGAAACAATCTATCTTACACTGGATCATATCTTTTTTCTTGAGAATAGATTGATTAATGTTATTGAAGATTTCTACACAAAATACGGGATAAAAAATTTTTTTCTTGATGAAGTTCATAAATACAAAAATTGGCAGCAGGAAATTAAAAATATTTATGATTTTTATAATGATGTTCAAATTATTGTTTCTGGAAGCTCAAGTATAAACATAAAACAAGCTAAATATGATCTTTCAAGAAGATGTGTCACCTATTTTTTAAACGGTCTTTCTTTTAGAGAGTTTTTGAATATAAAATATGATGAGAACTATAAACCTTATGATTTTAAAGAAATAGTAGAAAACTATCAGGATATGGCATTTAGCATTGCTGAAAATAGTAAAATCCTCCTGGATTTTCAGGAATATTACAAATATGGATACTATCCTATATATTTTGAAAATAGCAAAGCTATAGTTTCTAAAGTAATAAATATGTATGAGAAGGTCATTTATGAAGATATTGTTGAAGTTACAAGTTTAAATACAGAAAATTTAATTGTTTTAAAAAAACTAATATACTTTATAGCAACCATGCAACCAGGAGAGATTAATATAAATAACCTTAGCAAAAATTTGAAAAAGGACAATAAGACCATTATAAATTTTATTACCAAACTGGAAGATGCAAGGTTGTTGAATCTATTGTTTAAAGAAGGTATTGCTAGCACTATGATAAGAAGCCCGAAAAAAATCTATATTGAAAATGGGACATTGTATAATGCAATAAATGAAGAAATTAGAAACAATACAAATATTGGAAATTTAAGAGAACTAATATTTGTAAGTCAAGTAAAAAACTCTAATTATAATATAAGATATAGTAAAGAGGTCGGAGATTTTATAGTGGATGACAACTATTATTTTGAAATAGGCGGGAAAAACAAAAGCAAGAAACAGATAAAACAACAAAAAGATAAGGCGTTCATAGTAAAAGATGATGTTTTATACGCGGAGAAGGGCGTAATACCGTTGTATTTGTTTGGTTTTTTATATTAACCAAAAATATTGAAAAGGAAAAACTGTGGTGATAATAACAAAGAAACACATCCACCATCGCCGTTCCATTCGATTAAAGAATTACGATTATTTCCAACCTGGGTTGTATTTTATTACCATTTGCACACAAAATAAGACCAATTTATTTGGTAAAATTATTGATAATAAAATGATTTTAAATATTGCGGTAAAAATGGTGGATAAAATAACGAATATGGCAGCGGAACTACTATGAACACATTATAAGAGATGAAAAAGATTATCTCAGTATTAAACAATACATTGAAAATAACCCCTTAAAATGGAAGGAAGATAAATATTATGTCTAAATTAATTGAAAATGATATTGAACAACTTACCATAGAACTTCTTCAATCCCTTGGTTGGGATTACATCTTTGGACCTGACATTGCTCCTGACTGTGAAAATCGCCATTCGCAAATCGCCAATCGTCAATCTTTTTCCGATGTTTTGTTATTTGATGTTTTAAAATCCTCTCTTATGCGCATAAATCCTGATATTCCTGAAGATGCAATTGATGATGCCATAAAACAGATTCAAAACATAAACACGCCCAATTTAATTGCAAACAACGAACTTTTTCACAGGATGCTCACACAGGGAATAAATGTTATTTACAGAAAAAATGGAGAGGAAAAAGGCGACATTGTCTGGCTTATTGATTTTGAACACCCTGAAAACAATAAATTTTTGGTTGTAAATCAATTTACAGTAATTGAAAATAATATAAATAAGCGTCCTGATGTTGTTCTTTTTATAAATGGAATTCCTGTTGTTGTTATTGAGCTTAAAAATCCAGCTCATGAGGATACAACCATAAAATCAGCCTTTAATCAGCTTCAAACATATAAACAGACAATTCCTTTGCTTTTTACCTATAATGAAATCCTTGTAATTTCAGATGGTCTTGAAGCAAAGGCTGGGAGTTTGTCAGCAGGATTTGACCGCTTTATGGCCTGGAAATCCATTGATGGGAAAAGAGAAGCCTCTTATCTTATGAGTCAGCTTGAGGTGTTAATCAAAGGGCTTTTAAACAAAGAGACAATCCTTGACTACATTAGGTTCTTTGTTGTTTTTGATAAAACCAAAAAACAGGACAAGTCAGGACAGACAACTGTAAAAATAACCAAAAAGATTGCAGCATACCATCAATATTATGCTGTAAACAAGGCAGTTGAATCCACAATAAGGGCATCAGGCAGAAAAAATAACCTGTTACTAAAGGAATCTCCAGCCTCTTATGGGCTTGCTGATGTAAAAAAGCAACCCAAAGGAGACAAAAAAGCAGGTGTTATTTGGCACACTCAAGGCTCAGGAAAATCCCTTTCCATGGTATTTTATACTGCCAAAATAGTGAGACTTCTTGATAATCCCACAGTTGTTGTAATCACAGATAGAAACGACCTTGATGATCAGCTTTTTGATACATTTGCTGCCTCAACACAAATTTTAAGGCAAGAGCCCATACAGGCAGAAAGCAGAGAGCATCTAAAAAACTTACTTAAGGTGGATGCTGGAGGAATTGTTTTTACTACAATTCAAAAGTTTTGGCCTGAAGAGGGCAACATCTATGAAACACTATCACAAAGAGATAATATAATTGTAATGGTTGATGAGGCACACAGAACCCAATATGGGTTTAGAGCAAAAATAGATAGAAATAGCGGGGAAATAAAATATGGTTTTGCAAAATATTTAAGGGATGCTCTCCCAAACGCCACATACATTGCCTTTACTGGAACGCCAATTGAAAAGACTGACAGAAACACACCAGCGGTTTTTGGCAACTACATAGATATTTATGATATTTCCCATGCTGTTGAAGATGGTGTTACAGTTCCCATCTATTATGAAAGCCGCCTTGTAAAAATAAATCTTACAGAAGAAGGTAAAAAATTAATTAAAGAGTTTGAAGAAGAGCTTGAACAAGAGAATCTCTCAGATATGGAAAAGGCAAAAACCAAATGGGCAAAACTTGAAGCCCTAGTAGGCAGCAAATCACGCATAGAGCAAATTGCAAGAGATATTGTGAACCATTTTGAGCAAAGGTTTGAGGTAATGGATGGAAAGGGTATGGTGGTGGCAATGACAAGGAGGATTGCAGCAAGGCTTTATAATGAAATTGTAAAACTTCGCCCAGGCTGGCACAGTGATGAGCTAAAAAAAGGTGTTATAAAACTTGTAATGACCACTTCTTCATCTGATGAGCCTGAAATAGCAAAATTTCATTTAACAAAAGAACAGAGAAGGATAATTGCTGACAGATTCAAAGATCCAGAAGATGAGCTGAAATTGGTAATTGTAGTTGATATGTGGCTTACAGGCTTTGATGTGCCATCTCTTCACACCATGTATATAGACAAACCAATGAAAGGTCACACACTAATGCAAGCTATTGCAAGGGTAAACAGGGTATATAAAGATAAAACAGGCGGACTTATTGTAGATTATCTTGGAATTGCAGCGGATTTAAAGGAGGCTCTTTCTTTTTATGCTGAAAGTGGTGGCAAGGGAGACCCTGCCAAGCTCCAGGAAGAAGCAGTAAAGATAATGCTTGAAAAATATGAAATAGTTAAGGATATGTTTTTTGGTTTTGATTACAAAAGATATTTTAATGCCAATACTTCAGAAAAACTTTCAATAATACTTGAGGCTGAAGATTTTATTTTAGGACTTGAAAATGGAAAACGTAAATTTATTGATGCAGTATCTGCCCTATCAAAAGCATTTGCAGTGGCAATTCCTCATCCAAAGGCCCTTAAAATAAAAGAAAAAGTTGCTTTTTTTCAGGCAGTAAAATCAAGACTTATAAAATTTAATAGAAATGAAAGTGCAAAAACAACAGAGGAAATTGGAACCGCTATAAAACAGATAATAGATAAAGCAATTGCGTCGGATGGGGTAATAGATATATTTGATGCAGCAGGTCTTAAAAAGCCTGATATTTCCATACTTTCTGATGAATTTTTAGAAGAAGTAAAATCAATGAAGCAAAAAAACATTGCCATAGAGGTGCTTAAAAAACTAATAAATGATGAAATAAAGGGAAGGATAAAGACAAATCTTGTAAAAAGCCGTTCCTTAATGGAATCTCTGGATAGTCTTATTAAAAAATACAACAACAAGTTATTGACTGCAGCAGAGGTAATAGAAGAGCTTATAAAACTTGCAAAAGAGATAAAAGAATCTGACAAGGAACCTAAAGAACTTGGGCTTAGTGAATATGAGTATGCTTTTTATACTGCTGTTGCGAATAATGAGAGCGCAAGAGAGCTTATGGGCAAAGAAAAATTAAGAGAGCTGGCCATAGTGCTTTTTGACAGGGTGAGGAAAAACACCTCTATTGATTGGACAATAAGAGAAAGCGCAAAGGCAAAATTAAGGGTAATAGTAAAAAGGACTTTAAGGCAGTTTGGCTATCCACCAGATATGCAAAAACTCGCAACAGAAACAGTATTAAAACAAGCAGAAGTAATTGCAGATGAAATTGTTTTATAATTTTATTTTTAAGTGTAGTTATTAATTAAATTAATATACCCATTGAAAAGAAAATTGTTGTTTAGTTTTTAAGGCATCTAAGCGTTGTTTAGCAGCTTGTTTTTGAGATTTTCTGTCTGCACCTTTTATTACAAGGTTATATAAATTTTTAGCCATTTCAAAGTTTTTATGCTTTTCGCTTAATTGAGCGGCTCTATAAAGGGCAGTAATAGCCCAGATATGTTCTTTGGGATAAAAATATCCTAACTCTAAATATTTTTCAATTGCTTCTTTATCTTTTGCTTGGAGTTGATAAGTTTCAGCTAACCAGAACAAAGCTTCTGCTTTTAAAGAAGAGGGTAGTTTTTTAAAAGTTAAAAGATTTGTGAAAATGGTTTCAGCTAAGGCTAATTTTCCTAAGCGTTGTGCTAATAATCCCAATTTTAAAATTTTTAAAGGCGGGAGACTAGAATTTTTAATATCTACTCCTAAAGATAATAAATTCATATAGGTAGCTAAGGCTTGCTCTGGTTTATTTAAATCCATTAAAATACCTGCTTTTGCTTTTAATAACTCAATTTTTTGCTGTTCAGTAAGAAGATTTGGTTGAATTTTTTGCAAATAATTCCAAGCAAGCTCTTTTTCCCCTTTTTTATATACATATTTTGCTAAATAAAGATGAGCCTTTTGACCTAAAGGAGAGAGTGGATACAGGAAAGATAATTTATAATTATTTTCATATGTTACTCTTTTTTCTTGAAGTGATTGTTTAATTGCATAGTAATAACCTACAGGAGAGTAGATATGTTTTATGGAGTTCCAAGGATAGTCTATTGATAAATTAAAACCGCTTAATTTGAGAATATACTTGAAAAATGTTTTAGAATAGGGAAGGTCGATTTTATTAAAATCTATATTTAAATGGTCAATAGAAGTAGCAAGCATTAATTTTGGTGAACTCATATCTTGAATATTTATTTCGTTTAATTTATCATATTTATCGTTAAAAAATAAAAAACATAAATAAATTTTTTCTAATTCTTTTTTTGTTTCACCTTCTATAAAAAGAGACTGTAATTGATTTCTTATTAGTTCTAAAGATTCTTCTAAATTATAATTATTTAATTTTTCTATAAAAACTTTTATTTTTTCATTTTTAAAAATAAATTTATCTTCTTTAAATTTTTTAATATCTTCGCAAAACAAAACATTAAATATATTTGTATTGTTATTTGCTTTTAAAAATAAATTATCAACAAACTGTTTAATTTGTTTATCTTTTATTTTATTATAAAAATTATCCATAAGATTATTTAAATGTAAATAATGAGCTAAAATGAGTTTTATAAAAATTTTATTTTCATTATTAAGGGCAATGAGGGATTTAATATTTTGCTGATTATTTTCTAATTTTTTTTGTAAAAAGCTAAAAACACGTTTTTTGGGCCAAAGGGTAGTTGCAAATTTTAAAATTTTAGACCATTTTTTAGTATTAGGATTTATTTCTGACCAATATTCATTTAAACACGTACATTCAAAAAATAACTCCAAGTTAGGTTCTTGTTTTAATAGTTTTTTAATATCTTTATAAGATAAAAAATCCTGCAGACAAGAATAGGCAAAAACAGAATCAAAATATTTTAATTCTGCTCTTAAAGTTCTAGCCCAAATTAGATATGCTTTAGCCTTTTCTTTTTTAGAAAGTTTATTAATTATTTTTTGCTGAGAGATAAAAATTTTTTCTATTTCATTAAATCTTTTTAAATTAAAACAAGATGTCAAATAGGGAACAATGTTTTCTGAAGTTGTAAATGGCTGTTTATTTATAAATAAATTATAAGCTCCAATCTTGTATAACCATAAATCAAAATTTTGATTAGGACTTGTTTTTGTCCACCCAATAGTTGCTATAAATATGCTAATACCTATACAAAAATAACAAATTTTTTTTTTCATTTAAAACCTCTTTAAAACTTTAAAGTAAGTGAAATATATTTTTAAATTTTTTCCACAAGTTTTCCTTATTCGTTTCAGAAAATTTATTTTCTTGAAAAGATTTTTGTCTCTGTTCAAAAATTTCCTGAATATTTTCTAACAACTGTTTGTTTTGAGATAAAATCATTCTAAAACCTTCTCTATCAACAATAAGACATTCAACTTTATCCAAGGCAATAACATCTGCACTTCTGGGTTGACCAGTAAGCAAAGACATTTCTCCAAAAAAATCTCCTTGTTTTAAAATAGATAGAGTAGTGGTTTTATCTTTAACTTCTACACGTCCTTTTATAATAAAATACATTTCTGTATCTTTTTCTCCTTTTTTAATAATAAAATCTTTTGGATTAAATGTTTTTATATAAGATGATTCAATTAAAAGTTTTAAGGCTTGCTTTGATAAATTTTTGAACAAAATAGAAGAGGCAATAAGATTTTCTATTTCAGAATAATCTGTAATTTTCTCCTTTCCTCTGAAGAAAATATATTTTGGCAAAGATACTTCTATATTATGACGTTTAAATTGATACCAAATAGATGTTAGAACTTCGTCTTGTATTTGTCTATATTGTTCAAGATTATAAATATAATAGCCTATTCTATAAATAATACGAAAATTTTCATATCGTAAAATAGCAATTCTTGGTTTAGGATTATTTGCTATTCCAGAAACAGTATTTAAAACTTCTAAAATAGATCTTTTTACTTTTACAGGAGGAATGTTTAAATCCACTCCAATTTCTACTGCTCTAAAAATTTTTGGAAGAGGCCGACTATAATTAATTAAGGTATCTCTAGATATACTATTGTTTGGAATCAAAATATAATCAAAACTAATTGTTTGAATTTTTGTATAACGCCAACTTATTTCAACTACTCGTCCTTCAAATTCTTTTACTTTAATCCAGTCTCCTAAAGAAAAAGGTTTTTCTATTTGAATTAATAATCCTGAGATTAAACTTCCTATGGTATCCTGCATAGAAAGGCCAATTACACCTGTTAAAATAGCAGAAGAAGTTAAAATAGAGCCAGGATCAATATTAATAACTTCTTTTAAAAAAATTATGAATAAAACACCAAAAGCAATTAATTTAGTTAAGTCTATAAAAATATGATTTACTTTTTGTTTTTTAATTTTATTTAAATAAATATTCACAAATAAACCATTTAAAAAAGAGTTAAAAAGCATCCAAATTAAAAATAAATTTAGTCCAAATAAGTACTTAGAATAGATATGTTTTGAATCAATGAAAAATTTATCAAGATAATTTGCAATAAAAATTAAACCTAGCCATTTTAGGAATTCTAGATTTTGTTTAAGACTTTCTTTTTTTACACAACTTTTTAATAAAAAACTTGCCAAAAAATAGCTTAAAATCAAAAAGGATAAGAACCACCAAATAGATTTTAAATGAGAAACCAAAAAAGAAGATAAAAAATTTTGAATAAACATAGGTAAAAATTTACCTATTTTAAGAAAAACAGTCAATCAATGAGATTAGATTGGCTATTTTCTAACTTTGTTTTTGAAAAATGAGGGAAGGTAGTGGTTTGTTCAAAATTAAGAAACATTTTAATGTTAAAGTTTACATAATTTACATTATGAGACAAAAAATAAATCGAAATTTAGGTCTAAAAAGGATCTCAGGTGGCGTGTTTTTACGGGGCTGATATGAAGTTGTTTGGATGTTGATAATAATTTAAATTCAGTAAGATAGATGTGCTTTTGAAAGTTTAACTTTAATTCTTAAATTGAGAATAATTCGGAGAAAAAATAAAAATCGGAGAAAAAATAAAAAAAGGAAGGTCTTCAGACCTTCCTACTGGGTTGGTTTGTTTTATGAGAAAAAAATTAAAAATATATTTTTATTTCTCTAATTGTTTTAAAAATTTATCTCTACATTCATAACTACAGAAACATTCTACCTTTTCTCCGATTCTAACTCGTATATCACTATTTTTAGGTACAAAAGTCCCGCAAATTGGATCTTTTACCATTTCTCCGCTAGGGACTTTTGTATTTTCTTTGTTTTGAAATGTTTGCTGTTTCTTTTTTTTATCATTAGTAATTAGTTTAAATAAAATATAGATTGCGGCTATGGTTAGTAATAACTTAAACATTTCAACTCCTTTGCCTGTTTTTTAAAAGTTAAACTTTAATAATTTTTTTGCCAAATTTTTTTGCCTAAAAGTTTATAATCAAGCTGATTTAAATAAAAAACAATTGGTTGGTCAAACAACTTTATATTTGGTTCAATTTCTTGTAAAGGAATTAAGACAAAAGCTCTTTTGGTAATTTTAGGGTGAGGTAAAAATAATTTAGAATCGTTTAAAATTTTGTTCCCATAAATTAAAATGTCTATATCTATAGTTCTGGGACCATATTTTTCTTTTCTTACTCTACCCATTTCTTGTTCAATCTTAGAAGTAAATTTTAATAAATTTTTAGGATCAATATGAGCAGGTACATAAAACTTTAACACCTGATTAGCAAACCAAGGTTGGTTCAATTTTTCTTGAGGTTCTGTCCAATAAATTTTAGACTCTTTTACAAATATCAAAAAACGTAATGAACAAAGCCTTTTTTTAGCGTTTTTTAAATATAAAATAGATTTTCCCAAATTAGAGCCCAAGCCAATATAAAGGCTTAAATAGCTAGGTTGATAACTAAATTCCATTTTTAAGTTATAATATTAGCTGCCTTAAAGAGCAAGGGAATTACAAATGATAAAAAAATATATTCAAAGCTTTGGACATTATTTACTTGCCATTAGGGGCTTGTCGCCTCAAACTGTTAAATCTTATTTACAAGACCTTGAATGTTTTATTCTTTTTTTAGAAGAAAAAAATATTATACAACTTTCTGAAATTTCGGAAGATATTTTGTTTTTATATTTAATTTTTCTGCGTCAAAAAGGCTTAAAAAGCCGAAGTCTAGCTAGGCATTTAGCATCATTGCGTAATTTTTTTGGATACTTACAAGAAAATAATTTTTTAGAAGAAAATCCCGCCCTTTTTTTAGAAAATCCTAAACTTCCTAAATTATTACCCAAAGTTTTATCTTTAGAAGAAGTAAAAACACTTTTATCTATTCCTAATTGCTCTACTTCACTTGGTTTTAGAGACAGAACTATTTTAGAAATTTTATATGCTGGTGGCCTAAGGGTATCTGAATTAATTAATTTAAAAGTATTAGACTTTGATTCTAGCGTGGGCATTTTAAAGGTTTTAGGAAAAGGAAATAAAGAACGTTTGGTTCCCCTTCACACAGAGGCTCAAGGATATTTAGATGAATATCTAAAGAATATTAGACCTCTTTTTAAGCCAAAAGAGCCTTTTATTTTTTTAAATCGTTCAGGCAAAAAATTAAGCAGACAAGGTGTTTGGAAAATGATAAAAAAATATGCTTTAAAAGCTAATTTATCTAAAGATATTTCTCCACATATTCTTAGACATTCCTTTGCTACTCATCTTCTGGAAGGTGGAGCAGATTTGAGAACTGTTCAAATATTATTAGGACACGCAGATATTACTGCGACAGAAATTTATACTCATATAAATTCATTACGATTAAAACAGCTTTACTCTACCCTACATCCCCGAAATGAGGATTAACTGCAATGCAAAAAAATAAATTAAAACCTAAGATAGTTATTACCTGTCATAATAATGCTGATTTCGATGCTTTGGCTGCTATGGTAGCGGCTAAAAAATTATACCCAAATAGTGTTTTAATTTTTCCTGGTTCTCAAGAAAAAAGCTTGCGTAATTTTTTTATTGAATCTGCAAGCTATTTATATAATTTTAAAACTATTAATGATATTATTCCTGAATCTGTAGAAACCTTAGTGGTTGTAGACACACGCCAGACAAGTCGTTTGGACCATGTCAAAAAAATATTAAAAAATAAAGAATTAGAAATACATATATTCGATCATCATCCTTCTTCTGAAGAAGATTTGGAAGCTGACTTTATTGAATATAAACCCTGGGGCTCTACTACCACAATTATTGTACTTAAATTAAAAGAGAAAAATATATCTATTACGCCAGACGAAGCAACTTTATTTGGACTTGGTATATATGAAGATACTGGATCTTTTACTTTTAATTCAACTACTCCTTATGATTTTATAGCTGCTTCTTGGTTAAGAGAACAAAAAATGGATGTGAATACAATTGCTGAATTTATACATAAAGAATTAAGTGCTGAACAAATATTTATTTTAAATAACCTTATCCAAAATGCTTCTAAACATCATATTAATGGAATAGATATTGTAATTACGGAAGTTTCTTTAGAAGAATATGTGGGAGATTTTGCCCTACTTGTTCATAAATTTATGGAAATGGAGAATATAAAAGTTCTTTTTGCTTTAGGAAGAATGAACGACAGAGTACATTTAGTGGCAAGAAGTAAATTAAAAGAAGTTGATGTAGGAAAAATATGTAATTATTTTGGTGGAGGTGGACATACATTTGCCGCATCAGCTTCTATTAAAAATAAAACTTTGAATCAAATTAAAGAAGAGCTTTTTGCTATTTTATATTCTAAAATTAATCAGCAGATTTCGATTAAAACTTTAATGTCTACTCCCCCTATTTTTCTAGAAAGCAATAAAACTTTAGAAGAAGCAGCAAAGTTAATGACTAGATTGGGTTTAAAAGCGATCCCAATAGTACAGCCTAACACAAAACATTGTGTCGGCATTTTAGAACATCAACTAGCACATAAAGCAGTAATTCACAATTTAGGAAATTTAGTGATTCAAGATTATATGCAAAGAAATATACAAGTTGTGAGTCCTAATTCTTCTTTACATAAAATAGTTGAAATTATTTTAGAACACAAACAAAGATTAGTTCCTGTAGTAGATGAAAAAAAAGAATTACTTGGAGTTTTTACTAGAACAGATTTGATTAATTTTTTAGTTCAAGAATCTATTCCAATATCTGAAGATTTATTTAAAAATGGAAAAAAGAAAGAAAAAAATATCAAATTTTTATTAAAAGAAAAGCTTTCTACTGAATTTTTTAATATTATTACTACTGCAGGCAAAATAGCAGAAGAAATGGGATATCAAGTATATATGGTCGGAGGCATTGTCCGAGATATATTACTAAACTTCCCTACTCTTGATTTAGATTTAGTAGTAGAAGGCGATGGCATTGCTTTTGCTCAAAAATTAGCCCAAATTTTTAAAGGTAGAATAAAAAGTCATAAAAAATTTAAAACAGCTGTTATCATTCTATCCAGTGGACAAAAGATAGATGTAGCTACAGCAAGATTAGAATATTATGAGTATCCTGCAGCCCTTCCTACTGTAGAATTATCTTCTTTAAAAATGGATTTATATAGGCGAGATTTCTCTATTAATACTCTAGCAGTTCATTTAAACCCTAGTAGGTTCGGAAAATTAATAGATTTTTTTGGAGGACAAAGAGATTTAAAACAAAAGAAAATTAGAGTTTTACACGCACTAAGCTTTATTGAAGATCCTACTCGCATTTTAAGGGCAGTTCGTTTTGAACAACGCTTTAATTTTCATATAGGAAAACAAACTTTTAGGCTTATAAAAAATGCGTTGAAATTAGATATACTAAATAAAGTTTCAGGTAATAGAATATATCAAGAGTTAATTTTAATTTTTAAAGAAAAAAAGAGTATACAGTGCTTATTCAAATTACAAGAATACAATATTTTAAAGTCAATTCATCCTTTATTAAATCTTACGGAAAATTTGCAAAATCTTTTCTTAGAGATTAATAATATATTAAATTGGTATAATCTATTATACTTAAATGAAAAGGTAAAAATAGAATTATTATATTTTTTAGTACTACTTTCAAATTTAAAATATGAAGATACTAAAAAAGTTATCAGTAGATTAAATTTTTCCAAAAAACAAAAAGACATATTTTTTGAATTAAGAGAAAAAACAAAATTTTGCCTTATTGAATTTGATAGATATCCTAAAAAGTATATAACTAAAATTAGCAAACTATATTTGCTTTTAGATGATATACCTATAGAAGGGATTTTATTTATTATCGCAAAAATTAAGAATGAAGAATTAAGACAAAAAATTGCTATTTATGTTGCTAAATTTAGACGTATTAAATTAGCTATAAGTGGTAAAGATCTTATTGCTCTTGGATTAAAACCAGGACCGATTTTTGGCGAAATTTTAAAAGAAGTAAAACAAATTTCTTTAGATAATCAAATTTATGACAAACAATCCCAATTAGAATTAGCTAAGAAACTCATTGATCGGAAAAAAATAACTTTTTAAATAGAGAACAAACCTAGTTCCTTGACCAAGCAACCACAATAAACTAAAAAACCAGTCTTGGTGTTAAATCAATATTTTTTTAAGGAGGACGAGGATGTCAAAAAAAGTGTTATTGTTTCTCTTATTGGGTCTTTTTATGGCTCATACGGTTTGGGCAAGAACTATTGTGTTTGCAGTTGATTCCACTTGGCCCCCAATGGAATTTGTAGATGAAAACAAGGAAATTGTAGGTTATTCTATTGATTACATGAAAGCAGCTGCTAAAGAAGCAGGCTTTACTCCTGTATTTAAAAGCACTGCTTGGGATGGTATTTTCGCAGGATTAGCTAGTGGTAGTTATGATGCTATTTGTTCTTCAGTAAGTATTACTAAAGAAAGACAAAAAGCAATGGACTTCAGTATTCCTTATTTTAAGGTAAGACAAGCTTTAGTTGTTCCTATTAATAGCAAAGCAAAATCTCTTGAGGATTTAAAAGGTAAAAAAGTTGGTGCACAAATCGGAACTACAGGATATTTTTCCATAAAAAAAGTAAAAGGTGTTATTCCTAAATCATATGATGAAATTGGGTTGGCAATGCAAGATTTAGTCAATGGACGCTTAGATGGTGTAATTTGTGACGACCCTGTTGCTGCTAATTATGCTTTAAGAGAAAAGAATTTTGCTAAAAAATTAAAAATTGCAGCAATTATTGAGGCTGGTGATGAATATTATGGAATTGCTATTCGTAAAGGAAATAAAGAAGTATTAGATCTTATAAATAAAGGTATTAAAGCTGTAAAAGAAAAAGGAATTGAAGATCAACTTAAAAAGAAATGGTTTGGACAATAAAAGTTTAAGGGGAGAGGGTACATCCCCCTCCCCTAATTAAATGAATAAAGGAACTATAAAATTATGGGCAAAAATAAGTCTGTTAAAATAGATGTAACGGATGGAGCAGCAATTCCAACTAAAAAAGATAAAGGATTGTTAACTGCTTGGCGTATCACTTTACTTTCTTCCATAGCGCTTTTGCTTTATCTTATTATTGTTCATCCTGATCCTTATTTAAAAATATTAACCTTTGTTTCTGATGGTATTTTAGTTACGTTTGAAGTTACCTTTGCCTCAATTTTTTTCTCTCTTATCGTAGGGTTAATTACTGGTTTAGGTAGGATCTCAAAAAATAAATTTATAAATCTAATTGCCTCTGTATATGTGGAAGTAATTAGAGGTATCCCTCTTCTAGTGCAATTATTTTATATTTATTATGCTTTAGGAAGCTTTTTCCAAGTACCACCATTTGTGGCAGCAATTACAGCTATGACTATTTGTTATGGTGCGTATATGGGAGAAGTCTTTAGAGCAGGTATAGAATCTATAGACTATGGTCAAACTGAGGCAGCAAGATCTCTTGGTTTTAATCGAAGACAAACTATGTTTTATGTAATCATTCCTCAAGCCATGAGAACAATTTTGCCTCCTGTAGGAAATGAGTTTATTGCTCTTTTAAAAGACACATCTCTTGTATCTATTTTAGCAGTTGGTGATCTTTTACGTAGAGGTAGAGAATTTGCTACAGAGACTTTTGCTTATTTTGAGACCTATACAATGGTAGCTTTAGTGTATTTACTTATAACATTAATTCTATCCAAAATAGTAAGCATAACTGAAGAAAAGATGAGGCCATATGAAAAGTAAATTCATTATAGATATCCAAAATGTTTACAAATTTTTTCATAATGTAGTAGCATTAAAAAATGTTTCTTTACAGATTAAACCCAAAGAAAAAGTAGTAATAATAGGACCCAGTGGCTCTGGTAAATCCACTCTTCTTAGAACAATCAATAGATTGGAAAAAATAGATAAGGGTAAAATAATTGTCGATGGTTTTGATATCACAGATCCCAAATGCGACATTAATAAAATAAGAATGGAAGTCGGGATGGTGTTCCAAAATTTTAATCTTTTTCCTCATAAAACGGTTTTACAAAACATTACTATGGCTCCAATAAAATTAAAAAAAATACCACTAAAGGAAGCCAATAACATTGCCTTTTCACTTTTAAAAAAAGTAGGAATAGAAGATAAAGCTCATGTCTACCCTGCTCAACTTTCTGGTGGACAACAACAAAGAGTGGCTATTGCTAGAGCACTAGCAATGAAACCTAAAGTTATGCTATTTGACGAGCCAACTTCTGCCTTAGACCCTGAGATGATTGGAGAAGTATTAGAAGTCATGATCAATTTAGCGCATGAAGGAATGACAATGGTGGTAGTAACGCACGAAATGGGTTTTGCTAGGGAAGTGGCCGACAGAGTAGTATTTATGGATGAGGGGGAGATTTTAGAAGTTGGTTCTCCTGAGCACTTTTTTATGAATCCAGAGCATCCCAGAACTAAAAAGTTTTTGAGTCAGATTTTATAGGAGAAATTTTATGCGGACTTTATGGGCGCCATGGAGAATAGAATATATCTTAGGTCCCAAGCCAGATGAATGCGTATTTTGCATACCCAAGACAAAGGAACAAGATGAAGAAAGATTGATTTTACATCGTGCAGAGCACTGCTTTGTAGTAATGAATAAATATCCATATATGAGCGGACATATCATGGTAACCCCCTATAGACATGTTTCTTGTCTTAGCGAACTAACAGATGTAGAATCCCAAGAAATTATGTCTTATTTAAAAATTTGTACTAATATATTAAAGCAAGTATTTAATCCTAATGGAATTAATATTGGTCTAAATATAGGCGAAGCTGCAGGTGCAGGCATAGAAGAACATCTCCACTTCCACATTTTACCTAGGTGGATAGGAGATCATTCTTTTATGGCTGTAATCAATGAAACATCTGTGATTCCCGAACATTTAAAAAAAACATATAAAAAGTTAAAACCTTTTTTTAATAAAATTTAAACCATAAGGAGTTAAAAATGCGTTACATTAAAGTTATCTTTTTAATTGCCTTGTTTTTCTTTTCAATGCTTTTTTTTATTCAAAACACTGAATTAATTAGTACAACTATATCTCTCAAGTTAGATATTTTTGGAAACACCTTTGCCACCCCTAATATTCCTGTTTATCTTTTAATTTTATTAGCTTTTGTTTTAGGAGCCCTATTTACTTTAATTTACCTTATCTCTGATAGAATGAAACTTAGTAAACAAGTTAAAGAATATCGTCAAAAAATAAGTGAATTAGAAAAAGAATTAACGTCTCTTAGAAACATACCTTTAAATGATAATGATTATGTTGCTCCAAATACTACAGAAGGGTCCTAATGATTTTTTTTAAAAAATTTTTAAATAAAATTTTCTTTAAAAGACAGATAGATTTATTCCCAAGACAAATAAAAAAGAAAAATCAGCTATGGTATCTCCCTGCAGGAGAGGATACCATAGCTGCTATTAATCAATTAAGTGCAGTTGTAAAAGATAATCCCGACGCCATAGAAATATACCTTGCTTTGGGTAATCTTTTTAGAGCCCAAAGTGAATTAGAACGTGCTATTTTAATCCGTCAAAGCATAATAGCTAGACCTAATCTTCAACCAGCTTTTAAGGCAAGAGCATGGTATGAACTTGGGATAGATTACAAAAGAGCTGGACTTGTTGATAGAGCCATTTATGCTTTAAAACAAGCAGAAAAAATTGCTGGCAAAAATAAAGAAATATTAGAAATTTTAGCTAAAATTTATGCTCAAAGTGGTGATTTTAAGCAAGCAGCTTATTATTATAATCAATTAAATAACAATATAGCTTATGCTCATTACCTCATAAAGTGGGCCAGACATAATAAGCAAAATAACCGAGAAAAATTAAAATTAATAAAAAAAGCTTTAGAAGCTTATATCGGTAGTCCAGAGGCATGGTTAGAATTACTTTTAATATATTGGCAAACCAAACAAATAAAAGATTTTAAATCTAATTTAAAAAAAGCTTTATCTTCAGTTCATTCTAGTATTAACTTCACAATTTTAGAGGGCATATATCAGCAATTTAAAGATAACACAAAAGAAGATATTAGTCCTTTTGTTGAGATTATACATGATATTATCACTAATGTTATAACAACAATAAATAAAGATATTTTATTAACCTATTATAATGCAAGATTTTTATTATTAATTGACGAAAAAGAAAAATCACGAATTTGGTTAGATAAGACATTATTATTAGATTCTGAATTCTGGCCAGCACGTTTAATCTTGTTACAGTTAGATATGGATAAACAAGCACTGTCCCAAAATTTTAAAACACATCTTAATTTTTTTATTTCAAAAGCATTTAAAGTTAAACATTTTATTTGTAAAAGGTGTGGTTTAAAGCGAGAAAATTTATTTTTTTTATGTCCTAGATGTGCTTCTTGGCACTCTATTACATTTCGTAAAAATCTAAATGAGTAAAAAAAATTTTAACTACCCTTCTAAATTAAAATTAACGCCAATGCTTGAACAATACCTGGGTATAAAACAAAATTACCAGGATTGTTTGTTATTTTTTCGAATGGGAGATTTTTATGAACTTTTTTTCGAAGACGCAAAAATAGCTGCCCGGGAATTACAAATAGCTCTTACTTCTCGTAATCCAAATGCTGATACTAAAATACCCATGTGTGGAGTTCCCCATCATGCAGTTAATGAATATTTAAAAAAACTTTTAAATAAAGGATACAAAATAGCAATTTGTGATCAAGTAGAGGATCCTAAACTAGCTAAAAAAATTGTTAAGAGAGAAGTAACCAAAGTTTTAACCCCAGGAACTGTTGTAGAAGATTTAAATCTTGAATCCAAAAACAATAACTTTTTAGTCTCCATTTTTTGGAATGAAAAAAAACAACAAGGTGCAATTGCTTGGGCAGATTTTTCCACAGGATTTTGGACAGGTATCCAAACCTCTAGTTTAGAAGAAATTTGGCAATGGTTATTTAAGTTAAATCCTAATGAAATACTTGTCCCTGATAATTTTAATCTTCCCATAAAAAACCACAATATTTTTAAAGACAAAATTCGTATTCTTCCTAAATCATCTTATTACTCTTTAAATACAGGTACTGAGCTTCTTTATAAAGCAGAACAAATAACATCTTTAAAAACTTTAGATTTAGAAGATAAACCAGAGCTTGTAAGAGTATGCGGAAGTATTTTGTCTTATCATTTACAAACCCAAAAAACTAATAAGTTTCATCTTCACTCTTTTACAGTATTAAATCCAACTAATTATTTAATTTTAGATGAGATTACAGAAAGAAACTTGGAATTATTTACTCTTTTAGACGGAAAAAAAGGACCTGGAACCTTAATCTATATTTTAGACAATACACTTACTCCAATGGGCGGGCGTCTATTAAAAGAACGTTTATCTAAGCCTTGGCGTAAAGTTAAAATTATTACTCAACATCAAGAAGTTGTTTCCTTTTTTTATACATCAGATGAATTAAGAAATGAAATAAGATCACTTTTAAACAAAGTATATGATTTAGAAAGATTAGCAATACGTATTTTTCTTTCTAAAACAACGCCAAAAGATTTAGTATCATTGAAAGAAACTTTAACAATATTGCCTCAAGTCCATTTACTTTTAAAAAAACAAAAAAATATTCCTCATTTTTTAATACAAAATTATAAAAAATGGGATAATTTAGAAGATATAAAAGAAATTTTGGAAAAAGCTATTTTAGATAATCCCTCTCCTCTTATTACTGAAGGTAATATTTTTAAATTAGGATTTGATAAGCAATTAGATGATTTAATAGATCTTACTGAACACGGAGAACAAAAATTAAAAGAATTATTAAAAAAGGAACAAGAAAAACACAATATACCTCAGCTAAAGTTAGGATATAATAAAGTATTTGGATATTATTTAGAACTTAGTAAAGTTCATAAAGATAAAGTTCCATCCTATTTTGAACGAAAACAGACTTTAGTAAATAGTGAAAGATTTATTACTCCAGAACTAAAAGAATTGGAAGATAAAATTCTTATTGCTAGTGAAAAAAGAAAACTTAGAGAATATGAACTGTTTCAATCTTTAAGAGATCAATTGGCACAACAAAAAGATCGTTTTTTATTTATGGCCAAACAAATTGCAGAATTAGACTATTGGCAATCACTAGCAGAGACAGCTCGTAAATGGGGATGGACAAAGCCTGAAATTACAACCTCTTTGGAGCTAGAAATTAAACAAGGTAGGCATCCAAGTATTGAAGGAGTAATTGGTAAAAATAACTATATTCCTAATGACATTATTTTGTCCAACGAAGCGAAATTGCTTATCATTACAGGACCTAATATGGCTGGAAAATCTACAATCTTACGGCAAACAGCAATTATTTGCATTCTTACTCAGATGGGATCTTTTGTTCCTGCTTCATATGCCAAAATAGGAATTACTGACCGAATTTTTTCTAGAGTAGGTGCTTCAGATAACCTCGCTCAAGGACAATCTACCTTTATGGTTGAAATGACTGAAACTGCTAGGATTTTAAGATTAGCAGGAAGAAAAAGCTTAGTTATTTTAGATGAAATAGGAAGGGGAACAAGTACTTTTGATGGCATGGCTTTAGCGTGGGCAGTGGCAGAAGAATTAAGTAAACGCCAAGTAAGAACTTTATTTGCAACACATTATCATGAACTAACCCAATTGGAACAAGAATATCCTAATATTAGAAATTTTAACATTGCAGTAAAAGAATGGAAAGGCGAAATTATTTTTTTACGAAAACTCATTCCAGGTCCTGCTGATAAAAGTTATGGTATTGAAGTTGCTAAATTAGCTGGAGTACCTAATCAAGTTATTGCAAGAGCAAAAGAAATTCTTAACGCTTTAGAACAAAAAGAAGCTGAGATAAAAAAGAAGATTATTCAAAAAAACCTTTTATCTTTTCTTCCAAAAACAAAAAATTTTAACCAAAAAATAGCCACACACCCTATTTTAGAGGAACTAAAACATATAGATCCAAATAATCTAACACCAATAATGGCTTTAAATATTTTAAATAGTTGGAAACAAAAATGGGGAAAATATGAAAATTAAAAAAATTATATATTTTATTTTAATTTATACAATATTTTTATTTGGATGTGGGAAAAAAATATGGCCAGAACCATCTGTTGCAGAAGATAAATTACAGGTTAAAATAAATAAAGTCGAGTTTCAAGAACAATGTTATAAAATCTTTTTTTCTATAAAAGGTAAAAAATATAATATTAAAAAAATTTTACTTCAAATAGAAACTAAAAATGATTTTATATGTACTAAATGTCCATTTAGCTTAAGCAAGGAAATTCAAATAGATTATAAAATGCAAAATAATTTATATTATTCTAAAATTTGTCTCCCAAATAAAATATCTAGAATGAGATTAAAAGTAATTAATATTTATACTTCCATACAACCAATAACATCAAATATTTATATAATAAAAGGAGATTGAGACCATGCATTACTTTGAATACAAAAATGGTGAACTTTATGTAGAAGATATTAGTGTTAAAAAATTGGTTCAAGAATATGACACTCCTCTATATATTTACTCTGCAAAAACTTTTAAAAGGCACTTTAAAGCCTTTGACTCTGCCTTTGAAGGGTTAAAACATTTAACCTGTTATTCTGTAAAAGCAAATTCTAATTTATGTATTTTAAAGTTATTGGGCCAGTTAGGATCTGGAATGGATATAGTATCTGGAGGAGAATTATTTAGAGCATTAAAAGCTGGAATAGAACCTAAAAAAATAGTTTATTCTGGTGTGGGAAAAAGAGAACATGAAATACGAGAAGCTTTACTAGCAGATATTCTTATGTTTAACGTAGAATCAGAAGCAGAACTTATAAAAATCAATAAAGTTGCTTCTGAAATGAATAAAATTGCAAGAGTAAGTTTAAGAATAAACCCTAATGTTAATCCTGAAACTCATCCTTATATCTCTACAGGCTTGGAAAAAAATAAATTTGGCATACCAGAAGATTATGCTCTAGAAATATACAAACTTGCTCACAATCTTTCTAATATAGAACCAGTGGGCATTGACTGTCATATTGGTTCTCAACTTACTTCTATTTCTCCTTTTTTAGATGCCCTTGATAAAATTTTAGATCTTTATTTAAAATTATTGGATCTAGGGATTAAAATCCAATATTTAGATTTAGGAGGAGGACTTGGAATTCAATATAAAGAAGAAGCTCCTCCCCACCCTATAGAATTTGGTAAAGCCCTAAAAAAGCGTCTGCAAAATAAAAATATTACGTTAATTTTAGAACCTGGAAGAGTAATTGCAGGAAATGCAGGCATTTTAGTAACAAAAGTACTTTATACAAAAAAAGCTCCTAAAAAAAACTTCATTATTGTAGATGCTGCTATGAATGATTTAATACGCCCTTCTCTTTATGGTTCTTATCATAAAATAGAACCTGTTATTCAATCCTCTGCTCAACAAACTATTGTGGCTGATGTAGTTGGACCTATTTGTGAGTCAGGTGATTTTCTCGCCCAAGATAGAAAACTACCTAAATTAAAAGAAGGAGATTTATTAGCTGTATTTTCTGCTGGAGCATATGGTTTTACTATGTCTTCTCAATATAATTCTAGACCAAGAGCTGCTGAAATATTAGTAGATAAAGACAAAATTATATTGGCTAGAAGAAGAGAAGTTTATATGGATTTAATTAATTTGGAAGATAATTGTATTTAAAGGAGAATATTTTATGAAATTAAATGAGCATAAAAGTAAACTTTTACTTTCGCAATACAATATTCCAATTCCTAATGGCTGTTTAGTATATCCAAAAGATATAAATGATTTTCAAACAAACTTTGACTTTCCTTGGGTTATAAAAGCTCAAGTATTAACTGGAGGAAGAGGAAAAGCAGGTGGTATTAAGATAGTTTCAAATAAAAATGAATTTTTAACAGAATCTAAAAAAATTTTAAATATGAAAATAAAAGGAGAAAATGTTCCTTTTTTAAGGATAGAACAGACTATTTCTATTCAAAAAGAGTTCTATATATCTTTTAGCATATGCAGAAATAAAAAAGCTGTTGTTTTTACAACTGGCAAGGAAGGAGGAATAAATATAGAAGAAAGTGGAAAAGAAAATTTATTAATTCAAAAAATAGATTTAAATTATGGAATAAAAGACTTTCAAATAAAAAATAGTTTTTTCCATTTAAAACAAGATAAAAATATATTTAATTCTTATTATCAACTTATAAAAAAAATATATAATTTATTTATACAAAATAAGGCATTATTAGTAGAAATAAATCCTATGGTTTTAACATTAGAAAATAATTTTGTAGCATTAGATGCTAAGATAGAACTTGATGATAGTTATGTAGATATTTGTCCAGAGTTAAATAAATATTACTCTCCAGAGCATAAAACCAAAATAGAGAATACTGCCCGAGAATTTGGATTAAGTTTCCATAAATTAAATGGATTTGTTGGGATGATTGTAAACGGTGCAGGATTGGCCATGGCTACCATGGATATATTAAATTTTTCTAATCTTCCTCCTGCAAATTTTTTAGACTTAGGTGGAGGAGCAACTCCAGAACGAATGGAAAAGGCATTTTCTCTTCTTTTCCAAGACAAAGATGTGAAGATAATTTTTATCAACATTTTTGGTGGTATCCTTTCATGTGATAAGGTTGCAAAAGCATTAGCATCTGTACTTACTTCTCCTCCTCCTAAAAAAATAGTAATAAGGTTTTCTGGTTTTAAAAGCCAAGAAGCAAGACAAATTATAAAAAAATTAAATTTCTCAAATATTTTCTTAGCTTCTGATTTAGAAGAAGCTGTTTCTATTTTAGCAAAACAGACCAAAACAAGTCTTAATTTGCAATTTTCTAAATGTTTTACTGAAAATAAACAAATAAAAGACAGCACCCCCTTATCTTCTACTTTTCCCCTTAACCAATATTCTCAAGTATTAGTTCAAGGCATAACAGGGAAAGAAGGGACATTACATACTAAGCAAATGTTAGAATATGGAACCAAAATAGTGGCAGGTGTCACTCCTTTTAAAGAAAATGAAACTGTATTCGGTGTTCCAGTATTTAATTCAGTGCATAATGCGTGCAAACAATTCAAAATTGATGCTAGTATTATTTTTGTTCCAGCTAAATTTGCTCCTGATGCAATTTTAGAAGCTATAGATGCCAATATTCCCTATATTGTATGCATAACAGAAGGTATACCACAACAGGAAATGTTAAAAATCATTCCTTACCTTAAAAACTCTAATAGTATTTTAATAGGACCTAATACTCCAGGATTAATAATACCTAATCAAATTAAAATAGGAATAATGCCCCATAATATCTTCAGACAAGGCAATATTGCAGTTTTATCACGTTCAGGCACACTTACTTATGAATGTGTATATCAACTAAACAAAATCGGGCTTGGACAATCTATATGTATAGGCATAGGAGGTGATCCTTTTGTAGGAACAAACTTTAAAGAAATCATTCCTTTTTTAGAAAAAGATTCCACTACTCAAGCTCTTTTAGTCTTAGGAGAAATAGGAGGAAATGCAGAAGAAGATTTAAGTTTTTATTTAAAAAAGATTAATTTTTCTAAGCCATGTTTTGCTTTTATTGCCGGACAAACTGCCCCTCCAGGAAAACGTCTAGGGCATGCTGGAGCTATATTAGAAGGAGAAAGCACTTTGCAAGATAAACTAAAAACTCTTAAAGAAAATAATTTTATTTTGTGTTCCCAATTAAATACTATAGCTCAAACAATACAATCATACTTACATACTTAATTTAAAATTGATTGAAAGATATTCGATGAAGCTAACATATAATATAAAAATTATTCGAGTAGGTAAAATAAAAAATAAGTATTTTTATAATGCATCAAAATTATATTTTGATAGGATAAAAAATATATGTAACATAAAAGAAATAATAATAAAAGAAGTTAAGGCAAAAAACTTTTCTACTATTATAAACCAAGAAGGTAAAAATATAATTAATAAAATAGATAAAAAAGATTTTATAATACTACTAGATGAAAAAGGAAAACTATTTAACAGTATAGAATTTAGTAAAGTTATAGATAATATATGCACTCAACAAAAAATACCTTGTTTTATAATAGGTGGATCATATGGTAATAGCCAACAAATTAAAAATAAAGCTGACTTATTAATATCTTTATCTCCATTAACATTTTGTCATGAGTTAGCTTATGTTGTACTATTAGAACAAATATATAGAAGTTTAACTATTATTATAGGTCATCCTTATCATAATGAGTAAAAAAATATTTATATTGGAGGAATTTTATGTTAAACGAAAAATTTTTAAATGAATTAGAAGATTATTTAAAGTCTGGCAAATTAGAGGAAGATTTTGAATATTCTTCTGAAGAAAGAAGAATGGAGATTTTAGATTATTTAGAACGAGTGATGGATATAGCAGAAATAGCAGATGAAGTAGCTACTAGATTAATTTTTAAAAATTCTCAACTTGGTCAAATGTTTGGCTTAAAAGACCAAAAATAACGACTTTTCTCTTCTATTTGATAAGAATAAACTGTTTCTAACTGCCAATTACTGGGAAGTTTTTTTGGCTTTGGTTTATTAGCCAATATTACTACCCTACCCTTTCTTTTTTTTAAAAGAGGATAGGCTATTTTCAATACTTGGAGATAAGGTTTAAAAGCTCTAGCAATAATTATATCAGCAGAATAATGATATTCAAATAAATTTTGAGCTAATTCTTCTAATACATAAGTATTAGAAAGTTGCAATTTAAAAATAACATTTTTTAAAAAAATTGCTCTTTTTTTTCTTATTTCTACTAAATAATAATCTCCAGCTTTATGTATTATCCTAAAAGGTATTCCTGGAAGTCCTGCACCTGCACCCAAATCTATAAAAGTCAATTTCTTACTTTTAAAAACAAGACTCTTTTTAAAAAAGTCAGCTAGAAATAAGCTATCGCTAATTAAATAATTTAGAATATCTTCTCTATTTTTAAAGCCAACAAGATTTACTTTACTATTCCATTTTAATATTAATTCAATAAAATACTCTATTTGTTGCTTTTGTTCTAAAGAAATTAAATTGAATATACTCATTTCAAAGTTTCAAATTCAAATAATAAAGTTAAAATAAAAAACAAGGATATTTTGAAATATTCTCAATAATTCTTCTTTTTTTAAACTCTTTTAATTTTTAATCAACTATAGTTGTTATTCTAAAATTTCAAATAAAAATTTTTCTTCCAAATTTTTTCTCGACTTTTAAAAAAGAAAAAATTATCTTAGTAAGCTCGGTTTTTTATAGTAAACCTTTTTAAGGAGCAAGAAAGAAATGACTTTATTTGAAGGAGCTCTTTTATTTCCTGGTCAAGGTTCACAGGAAAAAGGAATGGGAAGGGACTTAGCAGAATTTTGGCCAGAGGCCATGGATCTTTGGAAAATAGGAGAAAAAATTTCTGGTTTTCCTCTTAGAGAAATATATTGGGACGGGGAAGCAAAAGATCAAGCAAAAACTATTTACCTTCAACCTGCAATGACTGTTGTTAATTTATCTCTTTGGTTTTATTTAAAATCACATTTGAAACCCTTAAGCCTGGCTGGACATAGTCTGGGTGAGTACTCAGCTCTTGTTGCAGCTAAGGTTATAGAAGTACAAGATGCTCTTAAACTAGTCAGTATTAGAGGCAAATTAATGCAAGAAGCAGGAACTTTTTCTCCAGGGGCTATGGTGGCTGTCTTAAAAATGCCTCTTTCCCAATTAGAAAATTTGGTTTCTAAGTTAGCTGAAAAAGGCACTATTTTAATTGCTAATTATAATACTTATACTCAATATGTTGTTAGTGGAGAAATTAATCTCATTGATGAATTAGTGAATAATCTAAAATCTTACAAAGGAGTTAGAGCTATTAAACTTCCTGTAAATGGAGCTTTTCATTCTCCCTTAATGCGAGAAGCATCTCTGGAACTTGCAAAAGAAATAGAAAAAGTTCATTTTTCTTCTCCTGATTTTCCCGTTTATCTTAACTCCACAGGAGAAAAAGAATTAAATCCAGATAGAATTAAAACAGTTTTAAAAGAGCAAATGATATCTTCTGTGTTTTGGATTCAAAGTATAGAAAATATGTATAAACAAGGAATTTATTCTTATTTAGAGATAGGACCCAAAAATGTACTAAGTAAAATGACAGCGCAAATATTAGCAGATAAAACAGACGTAAAAGTTTATAAATGTTCTAATTTAAAAGAAAGCAAATCTTTTGCTGAGGTTAAATAAATGAAATTAAAACAGTATTTACAAAATAGTATTCAAGAAATTCTTAATATATATAGCATCGCTTGGCCTGAAAAAGGAACAATCTCGCCACCAAAAGAAGAAAAATTTGGTGACTTAAGTTCTAACATAGCTCTTATTACTGCTAAACAAGTTAAAAAAAATCCAAGAGAATGGGCTCAGGAAATAAAAGAAAAATTACTAAACTTAGAGTTAATAGAAAAGATAGAAATTGCAGGGCCAGGTTTTTTAAACTTTTATTTTAAAAATAAAGTATGGCAAGAAATAGTACTAAATATTTTAGAGTTAAAAGAAAGTTTTGGCACCAATAACTTTGGTCAGAACCAAAAGATACAAGTAGAATTTGTCTCTGCTAATCCTACTGGTCCCCTGCATATTGGACATGGAAGAGGTGCTGCAGTTGGAGATAGTTTAGCTAGAATTTTAAAATTTTGTGGTTATGATGTTTCTACTGAGTACTATATCAATGATGCAGGTCGTCAAATTCGATTATTAGGAGCTTCTGTATGGTCTAGATATAAAGAACTACTTGGTAAAAAATGTAAATTTCCAGAAGATGGATATAAAGGTGATTATATAATTGATCTAGCAAAAGAAATTATAAAAATAAAAGGAAAAGAATTATTAGAAATTAATGAAGATGAATCTTTAATTTTCTGCACAAACTATGCAAAAGAAAAAATTTTAAAAGATATTCAAGATGATCTAAAAAATTTTCGAGTTAAACATGACATATGGTTTTCAGAAAAATCTCTAGTGGAAAAAGGAGAAGTAGAAAAAACTTTAAATTTTTTAAAAGAAAAAAAATTAGTTTATGAAAAAGAAGGTGCTCTTTGGTTTAAAAGTTCCTTATTTGGAGATGACAAAGATAGAGTATTAAAAAAAAGTGATGGTTCTCTAACTTATTTTGCATCTGACATTGCTTATCATTTTAACAAATATCAAAGAGGATTTGATGTAATAATTGACATCTGGGGAGCTGACCATCATGGTTATGTTCCCAGAATGAAAGCTGCGATACAAGCTTTAGGAAAACAAAAAGAACAACTTCAAGTGATACTGGTTCAACTTGTTAATTTATTAAGAAATGGACAACAAATAGCTATGTCTACCAGAGCAGGACAGTTTATTACACTTAGAGAAGTATATAATGAAGTTGGAGTAGATGCTGCACGATTTATATTTTTAAGTAGAAAAAGTGATAGTCACCTAGATTTTGATTTAGAGTTAGTAAAAAAGAAATCTCTAGAAAACCCAGTATACTATGTTCAATATGCTCATGCTAGAATTTGTTCTATTTTTAGAAAAGCAGAAGAAAAAAGAATTTCATTTGACCAAAATCAAGGTATAAAAAATATATTTCTTTTAAACACAAAAAACGATCTTTCTATTCTAAAACATTTATCAAAATTTGAAGAAAATTTAATATTATGTTCTAAACAATTAACACCGCATTATTTAAGCTTTTATTTATATGAACTAGCAACATTATTTCATAGATACTATAATGAACACCCTATTTTAACAGCTACAGATACGAATTTAATTCAAGCACGATTAATCTTACTCATGGCAATAAAATATGTTTTATATACAGGATTAGATTTATTAGGTGTTAATGCTCCAAAAAAAATGTAGTTATGGCTAAATCAAAAAACAAAAAATTTTCATTAGAAACTAAAAATATTCGAGGTTTATATTGGATATTAATACTCTTTATAGGAATGTGTTGGGCTTTTATTTTAGGTTTAGTTATAGGACGAGGATATAAAGTACAAAATATAATAAAAAAACAAATTACTATTGAAGATAATGAAAAAAAACAACAAGATAATATAATTCCCCCTGAAAAATTAGTTTTTTTAGATAAATTGCAGGAAATAAAAAATAATTTAAATCAGGAAAAAAAAGAAAATAAAAAAAGCAAAAAAGAAAAGACTAATAATAAACCAAAAAAGTTATCAAAAAGTATTAATAAAAAAAAGCAGATAAAAGAAAAATTTTTATATAAGTATATTTATCAGTGTGCATCTTATAAAAATAAAAATGAAGCTTTTTTTTACTTAAAAGAAGTTAAAAAGAATATATTAAAAGTATGTCCAGTAAAGTGTACAGTTAAAATGGAAACAACAAAAATCAAAAATAATATTTGGCATAGAATATTAATAACAATCAAATCAAACAATGAAAGTGACGCTCGTCTTATTTTAAAACAAAGCAATATTAAAAATTATTTTTTAAAGGGAAAAAAAGAGTTAAAGCGCTAAGATAATATTTAGAAGGAGGCAATAGATGTTTGTTCCCACAAAGGCTTTTTTCACAACAGGAATAGGAAGACATAAAAATAAATTACAATCTTTTGAATTAGCATTACGAGACGCTAAAATAGAAAAACAAAATTTAGTATATGTTTCTAGCATTTTCCCTCCAAATTGTGAGTTTGTAGAAATAGAAGAAGGAATTAAACTACTTAGCCCTGGCCAAATCACTTTTTGTGTAATGGCTAGAAACGCAACTAATGAAAAAGGCAGATTAGTTGGCTCTGCTGTTGGTATAGCTTTACCAGCAGATAAGAATCAATATGGATATATTTCTGAGCACACAACTTTTGGAGCAGATGAAAAAGAAATAGGAGATTTTGCAGAAGATTTGGCTTCGACTATGTTAGCTACTACTTTAGGTATAGAATTTGACGCTAATAAAGATTATGATGAAAGAAGAGAAATATATTTAATGAGTGGTAAAATAGTAAAGTCTTGTTCAGCTCCTTGTGTAACAGCAGGTGTAGGTGGAATGTGGACAACAACAATTTCAGCAGTGGTTTTTATCCCCTAAAAATTAAAAATGAATACTTTTTTTGATTTTACATCCCAAATAGATAACAAGAATAAAAAGAAAATTTTTGTTTTACCGTGCCCCTATGAAGGTACAGTAAGTTATGGGACAGGGACTAGATTTGGTCCCAAGGCTATAATGGAAGCTAGTATCCAAATAGAGACTTTTGATCCAGAACTCAATATTTCTTTAGAAGATTATTGCTACTTTAAAGTATTACCAGAACCAAAAAGAAATATAAATAGTGTATCAGAATATTTAAAAAACATAGAAAATATTTTACAACAATTCGACCCTAAACAAGAATTTTTTATTGCCTTAGGAGGAGAACATTCCATCACCCTACCCTTTATAAAATTTTATTCTCAATTTTATAAAAATTTAGTGGTGCTTCAAATAGATGCTCATGCAGATTTAAGAGAAGAATATGAAGGAAGCAGGTACTCTCATGCCTGTGTTATGAAAAGATGTTTAGAATTTAATATAGACCTAATCCAAGTTGGTATAAGAAGTGTTTGCAAAGAAGAAGCATCATTAATCAAACAAAAAAAAGAACAGATTCATACTTTTTTTGCATGGAATATGAAAAACCCCTTTGAAACTGCTTCTTTTTGCAAGCAAATTATAGGGAATCGTCCTCTTTATATTACATTTGATGCAGATGGGCTCGATCCCTCTATTATGCCAGGAGTAGGTACACCTGAACCTGAAGGTATTTCCTATGTTTGGTTAAAAAAATTTTTCTTTGAATTATTTCCTGTCAATTTTATTGGACTGGACTTTTGTGAATTAGCTCCAGTTTCTTCTAATGTCTTATCTCAAAGTGTTGCGGCTAAGTGTATATTTAAAATTTTAACTTCTTATTTTTATAAATGTAATAAACTACTTTAAATTAATAAAATCTATTTAATACAAACTCTTCTAACCTCTCTTATATCAGTAATACCCTGGAAAAATTTTAACATACCATCTTGTTTCAAAGTAGTCATTTTTGCTTCTTTAATGGCAGCTTCTTTAATTCGTTCAGTTGAAGCTCTCTCTTTGATAAGTTCTTGAATTGTCACTGTATTCAACAACAATTCATGTATACCTATACGTCCTTTATATCCTGTTCCTCCACAATCATCACATCCTACTGGTTTATATAAAATAAAATCATCATTATATTCAATCCCCAACTCTTTAAATTGCTCTTCACCATATTCAGCCACAAAAGAATCAAATTCTTTTTTAGAAGGATGATAACCTTCCTTACATTTAGGACACAACTTTCTAAGAAGCCTTTGTGCCAAAACGCCTAATAAAGAATCTGCAAAATTATGAGGATCAAGTCCCATTTCCAAAAGACGAGTAACAGTTTCTGGAGCGCTATTTGTATGAAGGGTAGAAAATACCAAGTGACCAGTTAAAGAAGCTTCTATACCTGTAGAAGCTGTTTCTTCATCCCTCATTTCACCAATCATTATAACATCTGGGTCAGCTCTTAAAAAAGCTCTTAAAACTCTTGCAAAGGTTAATCCAATTTTAGGTTTTACTTCCACCTGTCTAAGACCTTCTTGGGTTATTTCCACTGGATCTTCAGCTGTCCATATCTTTCTTTCAGGAGTATTGATATAGCTCAAAGCTGAATGTAAGGTGGTTGTTTTACCAGAACCTGTAGGACCAACAACAAGTATTAAGCCATAAGGTTGAGCAATAATTTTCTTAAATTTCTCTAAATTTTCCTCTGTCATGCCTAAATCGGTTAAGGCCAAAGGTTTGCCAGTATGCAAAAGTCGTAAAACTACATCCTCATAGCCACCTACTGTCGGTAAGGTAGCAACACGAAGTTCTACTAAAACTTTTCCATGATGCTTAAATTTAATCTTTCCATCTTGAGGAAGACGTCTTTCTGCAATATCCAAATTGGACATAATTTTAATTCTAGATACAAGAGCCTTGGCAAAAGGATTAGGAACATTAATATAATGCTGACATACTCCATCAACTCTAAATCTTATATCAGTAACCTTTTTACCTGCAGATGGTTCTATATGAATATCAGAGGCCTTTTTATTATAGGCATCTAAAATCATTTTGTTTACAAAACGAACAACTTTACTATCACTTTCTGAAATAGTAATATCTTCTTCTGTCTCTTCTGTTTCTATTTCTACATCATCAATTAAATCTTCTATATTTTCAATGTTAGTAGATTTAAACTCAACTTGTAATTTTTGTTCAACATCTCCCAAATAAAAATCAATTAGATCTAAAATATCTTCTTTAATACCCACTGCAAATTCTAAAATTAAAGACTGTTCATAACTATTTAAAATAGCTCTAATAGTATCTGTTCTTGAAAAGTCATCTGGCTCATCAATAACAACAATAACTTTATTATTCTTTTTGTAAATCGGTAACCATACATTATTAATTAAATAATCTTTTTTTAAATTGTGAATCAAATCTAAAGGAGGTTTATATTCCTTTGAAAAAGGAACAAATTTACAATCATAAAAAATAGATAAAGATTTTCCAACTTCTTCTTTTGGAATATTAAAATATTTTATAAGAACATATTCAACACTTTTATCTTCTTTATTTGCTCTTTTAATAGCCTGCTGCAATTGTTCTTTTGTCAAACAAACTTCTAAAAGATAACTATATTTTGATCCACCTTTAACTTTAGCTGCAATTAACTTCAGCTTACTTTTAATACTTTCTGCAACCTGAGGGTTTTTAATACTTTTATAATAATCAAATGCTTTTACATATATACCAAGAGATTCCATTACTTTTGCAATTTCTAATCGAATAAGATCTTTATAAATATCAGATACATTAGGACTAGAAAGAATTTCATCAAAATAACTACATATTTCTATCTTTTTTTCCAATCTATTAAAGCATTGTATGGCTTTCTTAACAACATCATTAACTTTATAATTTTCTAAAATTAATTTTTTAAAATCAACAAGAGCCTCCTCGCATAAGCCAAGCTCCATAAAAACAAGAGCTTGGTTATATCGTTCGTTTAAATTAACTTCTTGAGCAACATTAATATTACCAGTATCCGATTTATTTTTTGTTTTTAAATGCTTTATTAATACTTCGATTTCTTTCTTTTGTTTTTCAGGTAATTGTAATTTTTCAGCTTTAATATTCTGTTGAAGAGTAGAAAGAATCTTTTCTGCTTCTTCTAATAATCCTTGTTCAAGACATATCTTAGCTTCTTTAATCTTTATATTTACATCCTGCTTGTTCATATTATTTGACCTATAATAATTTCAAAAATAAAAGTTTATATCTCAAAATATTCTACTTCTCCAATTCCAGCTATTGTTACTTTATAATTAAAAAGGGAGTCTACATTTTTTGCAGGTATTCTATTTTTAGGTAAAAATATCTTATTTCCTACAATATCTCTTACAAAAAGAACCAATGGTTTTTCATAATCTATTAATATCATATACTTAAACTTATCCACAAATTGTTCAGGATATTTATATATTTCTACTTCTAAATTTTTTAATTCTTTTTCTTTTAAATTACTAAAACTACCTCTTACGTGTTTTGCTAAACCAGAAAACAATGTTTTTATCTCTTTTAATTTAAACCTTTCTTTTTTATACAAAGACTTAGCTTTTGACGGAGAAACTTTAAAGATACCTCCTATACTAGAATCGTCTATGGCTAATAATTTATTTTTTATTTTAAAAACTTTTACATAAGGAATAATTTCATCTTCTTGAAAAAAATTATCTTCTTTTGTTTCTGTATCTTCAAACACTTCTTCAAAAGAAAATATTTCTTTTTCCTCTTCTTTTTTATTTTCTTCTTTTTGCTCTTCTTTAGTATCTAATTCCACAACCTCCATATCCTCTTCTAATTCGATTTCAAAATCATCTTTTCCATCTAAAATTAGTTTAGTATCCCCATCTTCTATAACTTTTGACTCTTTTTTAACCTCTTTGTCACCTAACAAAACATCTGCCTTATCTTTGCGATGATCTTCTTTTTTAAAAAAAGAAGTATTTTTAAAATCTCTTTTAATTATTTGTAATTCACTTGCAATATCTTCTAAACGTTCTTCAAATTTACGTAATTTTTCTGTAACATATTTAAAATTTTCTTCAATAATTGTTGACAGATTATATTCTATTTTAGACATTAATTTATCTAAAATAAAATCTATATTTTCTACCCTAATAGATTCTTTTGAAACATCATCTAAAGATTCTCTAATCTTTTCCTGTTTTTCTTCATCTTCAATTACAAAAACTTCTTGTTTTTCTATTTGCTTTTCTTGTGATAAACTTTCAGTCTCAGATTTTATTATAGATTCTTGTTCTATGACAACTTTTTCTTTATTTTTATCTTCAATTTCTTGAGCTTTTTGTTCTTTATGTGAATCAGACTGAAGTTTAGTAAAGGCATTTTTTATTTTAATATACTTAGATTTTATTTCAGCAATATACTTCTTTTTTTCTTCAACAGTAATTTCTTCTTCATTTAATCTTGCAAAAAAATCAATAATATAAGCAAGTACATTTAAAGTATCAGAAGGAGATTTTTCTTTGGCTACAAGCAAAAATTTGGAAATATTTATCATCATAGAAATAAGTACACTATTTACTTTATCTGTGTACTTATTTTTTAATTTACTTAATATATCAATAATTTCTTGAATATCATTGGGATTAAACTCCCAATCTAAAGTTAAAATTTTTTCTTTTAATTTTATAATATTCTCATCTTTACTTTTACCATCACTAAACAAATTATCAATAGTAGAAAAGGCCTCTTGTTGAATCCTTTTTACATCTAAATTATCCATAAATAACTCCTAATAAAATCCTTTTACCTTTAAATTTTGAATAATTTTAAATAACGTCTCATTTTTCTTTTCTAGCTTTTTTTGAATTCTTTTTCTCTCTTTTTCCACCTCACTAGGCTTTATGTGACACTTTTGACATTGATTAGTAGGTGTATCAGCTAAATGATATACTTCTCTTAACCTCTTATGACATCCCCAACATTTCATATGATAGGAATTAATTGCTTCAGCTTTATTTTTATTATGGCATTCCGTACATGTTTTCTCATGATCTTCTGGAGTCCATATATTCTTTCCTTTTTTATATATATGGTGACATGATTTACAAGATATTTGATATTCATTAGCATGAATATCATGAGAAAAATATACACTTGGCATTTTATAAGGACCAAATTTATCAATATAATACTCATCTTTAATTTCAAGTAAATTAACAGGCTGGGCATAACAAACAACTACAGTTCCCAATATTATTAATATTATTAAAAAAATAAAGTCTTTCACATTGTAACGCATAGCTATCATCTCCTTTGAGATCGACGTTGCAATCTTTGAATAGCTTTTCTAAGGCTAACTTGCATTCGTCTTAATGCATCAGCCAAGTCTCCAATCTCATCTGTAGAGGTAATATCAATAGGCGCTTCCAATTCTCCCAAACTGATTCTTTCTGCAACTTCTGTCAGATAAGTAATTGGCCTTGCTAATCTAATACTAAACCATAAAGCAATAAGTAGGACTAAAGCTCCTGTCGTTAGACCACCAACATAATACTGCATTAAAAATGTCTCTTTTTCTTCGTTAAATCTTTTTTTCAAAGCTTGAATAGGACCTTCTATCTCTGAATAACTAACCTTAGTTAATATATATAAAGAAGTCCCTTCGATATTTGATAATACGTAAAAAGATTTGACTGAACTGATTTCAGCAATACCACTAGCAAAACCTTTGGCCACAGCCCGTAAGAATAAACGCTTAAATTTTATATTTCTTGCAATAAGAGAAGTAATATCTCTGCCTATCATTTTAGGATTGGGATGTAAAAAATAAGAAAATTTATCTTTCTTCTTTTCTAAAATACAAGAATATCCCGTCTTACCAAATGTCTGAATCCCTAAAGAAGTAAATGCTGGATCAAACTGCAAATCTTCAATATGAAAATTATCATCACGAATCATCTTATTCGACACAAAGTACTCTAATGCCTTTTTTATGTCCAAAGTTTTTTGTTCTGCCAATTGTTTATATGCTATTTCTAAACTACGAGCACTTTCTTTAAGCGCTAAAGAACTTACTTGATTGATATGTAAATATCCAGAACCACCTGCTAAGACTAAAGGTAAAATAGAAACTAAAAGAAAGGTTAAAATAAGTTTCCACCTTATGCTCATGAAATCCTCCTTACATCTTTTTTATAGTTTGTAGCATCTTTTTCTGAAAGTTCAATCTATCTATCTTTGAATCAATTTCTTGGGACAATTTTTCCACTAATAAGGGTAATTTAGAAATAGGAAATTTCTCTATTTTTTCACCTAGATTATAAATCTCATCTAAAATAATTTCTTTAGTCACCGGCCCTAAATAAACTTTTAATTCTTGAACTAACGTTGTCCAAAAAACTTTTGGGGTATATTTTCTCCCTTCACTCTTAGCATTCTCATATTCAAGTAGATTATCTACTAATTCAATAACTCCCTTATCTTGTAGACCAGACACAATTTTTAAAACTTCCTCTTTCTCATAACCTGAAAGTTTAATCAAAATTTCTAAAGTAACTCCTCGCTGAGATAAAGCTATT
This sequence comes from Desulfonauticus submarinus, assembly GCF_900104045.1. Classification (NCBI taxonomy): domain Bacteria; kingdom Pseudomonadati; phylum Thermodesulfobacteriota; class Desulfovibrionia; order Desulfovibrionales; family Desulfonauticaceae; genus Desulfonauticus; species Desulfonauticus submarinus. The sequence continues at coordinate 231,737 of NZ_FNIN01000001.1, read as the reverse complement.
ATTCTCCATTCTCTTTCACTCAAAGATACTCTTCTTTCTTCAGGAATTAATCTTATCTTTTTATTTAGCCCCAACATAATTACCTCTCTCAATTTTTCAATAATTACTATCGTATCTTCCTGAAAGTCTTCTCTTTTTGAGAATTTATTATTATAAAATTTATAATCAACATTTTGTAAAGAAACAAGATAAAATAAGGCATCATATCCTATATATTTTCCATATTCTGCTGAATAAATACTCCCCTTATAATAATAAACATATCCTTCTTTTTCTATACCTTTATCTAAAATAACTAAACATCCAGTATGTTTAGCATTATAAAAGGTATAAATTATATCAATGACTTGCATTAAAAATTACCAAAATTTAAACTTTTTAAATAGACTTTTATTGTTTTCAAAAAACTCTTCCAAAATAATATCTATTTCCATTTTTAAAATAGCAGAATCTATTGTTTCTCCAGCCCAGACAACCACATAAGTATCTGAAGAAAATACATTTATAAGAAAAAAATCATATTCTGTTTTACATCCTAAAACAATTTTTTCTCCTTTTACTATTTCCTGACAATAATTAACTACCTGTTCTAACTGCTCTTTTACTCTATCATCTAAAGATAATAAAATTTTAGATTTTTTTCTACCTCCCACAGATATCCACACACCTTTCACGCCTTCTAAAGATGTTAATCTGTCTAAAATATTACTCATACCCTACCCTAAACTTTTAAATATTGGTAAATAAATATCTTCTTGCTTTAAAAAATCTTTAATTTCATCTTTTTCATTTTGACTGGTTTTATAAACTTGAAATAAAGAATTAATAATAAAATCACCTCCATCCACTATTTCCGCTAAATTAATATCATCAGCAATAAATAAATCACCTTTCTTGTATTCAAATTCACCAGAAAAAGGATCAATAAAAGGATATGTATGAGCTCCTTTTAAGCATATTTTACGTAAAACCAAATCAAAATCTTTAGAATGCTTTTTCTCAAAATAAGATAAAATATATTGTAACAACTTTTTAGCTTTTATTTCATCTTTATTTTTTACTTCCGAAGCTTTACCCATATCCATTTTATAAATGTTAAAGGTAGCACGCTCTATTTTATTTATAAAAGAAGAAATTTTTCCTTCTCCTCTATGAAACCTGAATAACTCTCTTTGCCATGCTACCCCTAAAATGTTACCCCCAACAAAATATACATAAGATAAACTATTATCATCGTTGTTTGTTATCTCCAAACATCCAGTAAGTTGTTCCTTCTTCAACTTATTGATTAATTTCACGATATCCGTAAAATCAGTACTAAGATCTTTATATAGGAGAGTATTAAAAAAGAGATTACTCCAATATACAAGTTCTTCTTCTGGTAATTTAACTACATTTAAAAAAAAGTTTTTTAAATGTAAAATATCAGATATTCCAACTACTTCAACTTTTTTATGGGAGATTATAGCTTTGATTGGATTTCCAGCCTCAAAAAACAAATAATGTTTTTTATTAGAGTCTAAACTAGTAAATTCTAAGTATCCTGTAAAATCTTCTTGTTTTAAAAAATCTATTAAACTCTCTAAAATCAAAAAAGATGAATGCAAATTTGCATAATAATATGGAAACAAAGGAAATTTTATAGCCAATTTACCCCTCCCTTAAAATTTTAGAAATTGTCTGATAAACTTCCTCTGGATACACTTTGTCATTAAATCTTATTTCTAGAATGCTATTTTCAAATGGTAATCCCATAATAACTTCTTTTCCATTATCAAACCAAATATAATTTACTTCTCCAGAGTCAACTAATTCTGCAATACTGGTAAATGTTTTAAATATCTCTTTATACATAAAAGAAAATGAAATATCTGTAATAGAAGAGTACTTTTGTTTTATTTTTTTTATAATACTGTTCTGACGTTGCTTAAATTCATCTCTTTTTCTACTAGCTTCTAAAAGCAAGTATTCACAAGAAACTGTTATATTTCTATTTTCTGGCATTTTATTTTGTTCAAAAATGAAATCACCTTCCTCTACATTAATCAATTGATAAAAGGCCTTTTCTCCTGTTAAATTACCTTTTCCAGCCCAAACTATATTGCCTTCGGAAAAATAAATTTCTCCTATAACAAAATTGTCTTGATGAATTGTTAACTTTCCAGACTTACCATCCTGATAAAACATTTGAATTAAACTAATTAAAGAAATATCTTTAAGTTTACCTCTTAACATTTTTATAAACTATCTTCCTGCTGTTTTTTCCATAAAGTCAATGGATCTACGATCTCTAATAAAGTATCCTCTACCTTTAAAAAACCTTCACTTATTTCTCCTTCTACTAACTCATCATAAACTTCTTCTACAAAAATAGCTCCATATTTATTGTTTGTAATATCTACAATAAGTACCCATTTTAATTTTTTATTTAATTTAATTGGAACTATTTTTAAAGGGTATAAATTAATATTCTTTAACTCTTTTAAGGGAACTTCTTGCAACCTACCAGTCATTCCTTTTAATGGATTTCCAAACATAGAGGTTAATTGACCTAGCTTGATTAAAGTCTTTTGAGCTAATTTCTTTGCCTTTGTTGGAGAAAGTTTGTATTTGTTTAAAACTAACTCATTTTTAATAACATAAAATTTTCCTTGCAACTTAAATCTTAAAAACATTCCTTTTGTAGAAAAGTAATCATCTTCGAGAATATTTTCCTTTATATCTTCTTCAAATCGCATTTTATCATCTAAAAACCTATGCAGCATTCTTTGATTCTCTTCTATCTTTATATTTATTTCATGAAGTTTAGCAGACAAAACATCATCTATTTTTTTAATTAGCTCAGTATCAGCACTCAAAGAAGCTGCTTCATTACTTTTTATTTTTTTATAGTAAGTAATAGATTTACGCAAAAATTCTCTTTTCTTATCAGTATTACCATCTATAATTAAATCTATATTTTTAGAAAAATAATCTATTAGTTGGAATAATTTAGCTTGCTTCTTTAACAGAATTAGGATATTTTTTGTTAATATTTTAATTTTTTTATCTTCTTCAGACTGAACTGAAACCGCATCAAGGTTTTTAATATATAGATCTACTTTACTAAAATTTACAGATAGCCCACCAAAGCATTTTTTTACCACTTCATTTAATAAAACATAAAAATTATCTTTACCATCTTCTTCCCCCTCCAAAAAAACTTCATCTAATTGAGACAGATCTCTTTCTAAATCTCCCAAATCAAAACTTATCTCAACAGACTCATCTGCCATAGTTACCCCCTAATTTAAGAAAAACCATTAGCTGAAAACTTTTCAAAAACATGTTTTAAAGTTTTTTTAGAAGCAATTCTAAGAGTTTCAAAAACATTATAGCCTGTAATAGCGCTAGCTGGGAAGGAAGGAACTTTTAAAGTAGAATTAAGATCTTTTTCCATTTCTTCCACACTTAAAAGAGGAACTTCTTTCTCTAAATCCCTTTTATTCCATTGAAATACTATTGGAATGCTTTTTAAATCTAATTTATAATCTTTTAAATTTTCTTCTAAATTTTCCAAAGACTCTATATTTGCTTCCCTTCTAGTAGACAATGAATCTGCCACAAAAACTATCCCATCTACACCTTTTAACACCAATTTTCTTGTAGAATTATAAACTATTTGTCCTGGTGTAGTATATAATTGAATTTTTAAATCTAATCCTTGGATTTTACCCAATTCTAAAGGGAAGAAATCAAAATATAATGTTCTTTCTCCTTTTGTATCAATGGAAATAAGTTTACTAGTTAATTGTTTACCAAGCTTTTGATTTAATTTATTAAAAATATAAACCAAATTTGTGGTTTTACCACTTCTCCCTGGACCATAATATACAATTTTAACTTGAATAATTTTTTCTTTAAAGTTTATTAAGGCCATATCTTAACCTTCTAAAAATTTTCTAATTTCCTTTTTAATAACATCTGTCTTTAGCCTAAGCAACCCCAGGGAGACATACGGCTTAAATAAGACAATCAACAACACATCAGAGACTATATGAGTAAAATGAATATTCTCATTTTCACCTCTATGAAAAAGTAAAGAAAATTCTTTCTCTCCAATAAGCTTGGCAATCTCCCGTGTAGCTGCAAAATTAGCTGCAGAAAGAACTGCTAAAGAAGTAGAATCAACCTTTGTTCTGCCTGCACTACAAATCAAATTGCCTGCAAGATCTGTTAAAAGAGCATATGTTGCTCCACCTTCTTCTATAAGTTGAAACAAAATTTTCTCTAACTTCTCAACATCTTCTTTTTTCAAAATTAAATCCATATTCCTCTCCTCCTATAGTTTGGAGTGCTTTAAACTTTATTTCAAAATAAGTAAAATTTTTTTTATAAAAAATCTACCCCTTTTAATAACTTTTTTATATTTAATTTTTCTTCCTCTGAAAAGACCATTTTTAAAAGTCTATTTTTTTTTAATTTGATATTATAGATTTCATAATAAGTTAAATCTAAACTACTTTCTTGGTTCAATCCTAATATTTTTGCATTATTATAAAGTTCACCTCCTTCTATTTCTATAAAAAAACCAAAAGGCATAATATCTAGACATATTAAAGAGTTATTTAGTTTAAAAATTTTTCTAAATTTATGATATTCTAATTTTACATTAAAACCAACTTTATTGAGAATTATATTCATTGTCTCAAAATTACTTACATTAACTTCATATTCTATTTTATTTTTAATTCCTGATTCAATATAAGAAGTATTGGGAAGTTTAAGTGTCAATTTTGAATAATTATCATGTCTTAATCTTAAAAGAACTCCTTTTTTTTCTAATTTATTATCTTTATAATCAAATACAATATTTTTTTCAAAAACCCATTCTTGAATTAATTCTGCCTTTTTAGATAAAATATGTTCATATTTTTTAAAATCAGAAACTTCAAACTTTATTTCTCTTTCAACATGGACATTCATTTTCTGCTTCCATATAAAACTATCTCAACATTTTTACAGCACAAAAATCTCCACACATTGCACATTCTTCTTTCTCTTCAAAATCTTTTCTTCTAAAACATAACATTTCCTTATCTAAAGCAAATTTTTTAATTTCGTCCCAATTCAATTCTCTCCTAGCCCTAGATATATTAATATTTCTATCTACTGCAATTTTTCTGCCAAGTGCTATTTCTGCACTATGAGCAGCTATACAAGAAGCAATTACTCCTTCTCTAACATCATTTACATCTGGCAACGTCAAATGCTCTGCAGGAGTCAAATAACATAAGAAGTCTGCCCCATTTAAAGCTGCAATTGCTCCTCCAATCGCTCCTGCAATATGATCATATCCAGGAGCAATATCTGTAGGTAATGGGCCTAATACATAGAGAGGTGCTTCATGACATAGACGCTTCATAACTTTTATTTGTTCTCCTATATGATTTAAAGGAACATGCCCAGGACCTTCTATCATTACTTGCACTCCTTGTTCCCAGGCTTTTAAAGTAAGCTCTGAAAGAGTTATTACTTCTTCCCATTGAGCACTATCTCCAGCATCTATGCCTGCCCCAGGTCTCATTCCATCTCCTAAACTTAAAGTAAGATTATACTTTATAGCTATCTTTAAAATTTTATCATACTCCACTAATAATGGGTTTTCTTTTTTATTTTCCCTTATCCATCTAGCTAAAATAGAACCTCCCCGACTTACTATGCCTAACACTCTATTTTCTTTCTCAGCTAAATCAACAGCTCTTTTACTTACCCCACAATGAAGCGTCATAAAACTCACGCCTTGTTCTGCTTGCTTTTCTATTTCTTCTAATAATTCATTTATACTAAACTTAGCAGGAGAGTCACTTTTTTGAATATATCGTTGAGCTACAGAATAAATAGGAACAGTACCAATAGGTAAAGGGGAATTTTCTAAAATAATTTTTCTAATATTATCTAAATCTCCAGCAGTAGATAGGTCCATTATAGTATGGGCTCCATAGTGATGAGCTACTTTTATTTTATCTAATTCCAATTTTATATTATTTATAAAAGGAGATGTACCTATATTAGCATTAATTTTAATAGAAGCAGGCTGACCAACTAAAATAGGATCTACTCCATGATTTTTATTATACAATAAAACCATTTTACCATCATCAATTGCATTATAAATTTTATTTCTATCTAGACATTCTTTTTTTTCGAGAAAATCACTAAATTTATTCACTATGCTATTTAAAACTGAATTCTTTTTTAAAATATTTACTTTCATCAACAACTCCTTAAAAAATTTAAAATTTGTTTTTTTATTCCTTCTTTATCTATTAAATATTTTCTTCTCAATTCAGCCTGACTTCCATGCTCTATAAATCTATCAGGCAAACCTATTTTTAAAATATTAACTTTATCTAACAAATTATACGTATATAAATAATCTAAGATAATACTTCCAGCTCCTCCAATTAATACATTCTCTTCCACAACAATCAGTTTATCATAGTTTTGGATAATTTCCTTTAAATTTTTAGTAATAGGTTTAATAAAACGTAAGTTATACATTCCTACATCATAATCTGTTATTTCTTCTAAAGCTTCTAAACAAGGATACACCCTACTTCCAACTCCTAATACCAATGCATCTTTCCCCTGTTTTAATAATTCTCCTTCTCCTATAGGAAGTTCTTGAAAGTTATTACTTAAATCTACCCCCACTCCTCTTCCTCTTGGATAACGCAAAACAAAAGGCCTTCTGCTTTTTAAACCAGTATAAAGTAAAAGTTGAAGCTCAGCCTCATCTTTAGGAGCAGTTAAAATTAAATTCGGGATATGAGACAAATAAGAGAGGTCAAATACTCCATGATGAGTTGGACCATCTTCTCCTACTAAACCACCCCTATCCAAACAAAAAACCACAGGTAAATTTTGCAAACAAACATCATGCACGATTTGATCATACGCTCTTTGAAGAAAAGTGGAATAGATTGCAACAACAGGCTTAAATCCTTCCTTTGCCAGTCCTGCAGCAAATGTTACAGCATGTTGTTCACATATACCCACATCAAAAAACCTATCAGGAAACTCCTCGGCAAACTTATTTAGACCTGTTCCTTCAGGCATAGCTGCTGTAATTGCCACTATTTTAGAATCTTTACGAGCAAGTTCACAAAGAGTATTGCCAAATACTTCAGTATAGGTGGGAATATTACACCCTGCAATTTTTGTAGCCTTTCCTGTTTCTGGCTCAAAACAGCCTACTCCATGAAAGTAAGTTGGATTTTTTTCCGCAGGCAAATAACCTTTACCTTTTTTTGTAAGCACATGGATTAACACAGGAACATCTAACTTCTTTACCTGATCAAAAACATCTATAAGAGTATCTAACTTGTGACCATCTACAGGCCCAATATAATTAAATTTAAAAGCTTCAAACAGAATACCTGGAGTGAAAAAACTTTTTAAGGAATCTTCGCTTTTTTTAGCATAGTTTAATAAATCTTCTCCAATTTTAGGAATTTGTTTGAAAAAATTTTCCACTTCTTTTTTAAATTTTATCATCCATTGAGAAGATAATTTTCTACTTAAAAAAGATGATAATGCTCCTACATTTTTAGAAATAGACATTTCATTATCATTCAAGATAACAACCAAATCCTTTCCCAAACCTCCAGCTTGGTTTAAACCTTCATAAGAAAGTCCTGCTGTCATTGAACCATCACCAATAATAGCCACTACTTTATTACTATTTTTTAACAAATCTCGTGCTACAGCCATCCCCAAAGCAGCTGAAATAGAAGTACTAGAATGCCCCACTCCAAAATAATCAAATGGACTTTCTTCAGGCTTAGGAAAACCGCTTATACCCCCTAATTTTCTAAGAGTATGGAATCTGTTCTTACGTCCTGTTAATATTTTGTAAGCATATGCTTGATGCCCCACGTCCCAGATTAATCTGTCAAAGGCTGGATCAAAAACCTTTAGTAAAGCCAAAGTTAATTCCACTACACCTAAAGAAGGAGCTAAGTGCCCTCCGTTTTTTGAAACTACTTCTATTATTAATTCCCTTATTTCCTGTGCTAATTGTGTTAATTCTTTTAAATTTAACTTCTTCACGTCTTGAGGATAATTTACTTTATCTAATATTTTCATAATAGTCGTTTTCTCCTATTTCTAAATATTACAAATAGTTAGTCAAAGAAAAAAGCTTTTAAAACCTATTCTTGCTTTTCATACAAATACAAAGTAATAAAAAAAGTTTACACCTACCTTGTATATTTTACAAGTTTTTGTCCAAAGGAGAAATATGACCCAGCGAAATCCTCATATATCTTTAGCTTCTGAAAGATTAATTAAAAGAGTCTTAAAGCTAAATCTAAACCAGTTTAAAGCGTGGCCTGAAAGTGTTCAAGAATTAGCTCTAAGTCTTGCAGCAGAAATTTTTATTATTCGTTATAATCCTTTTATCAAACCTCTGTTAGTGAAGCAAAGTGTTTTTTCACGTCTAAAAAGAGAGCGCACAACCTTATCTGAAGAATATTACGAAATAATATCTACTTGTCTAGAAAATTATTGGCATGATTTTGAAGAAGATGAAAATTTTAAACAACGAGTAATCAAAGAATTAAAAACATTTTTAAAAGAAGATCAAATTTCATTAGAACCAAATGTCATTGCTGAATGCTCTACAGATGCTACTGATCTTAGAATGGAATTACCTTTAATGGTTTTATTCCCAACTTCAACAAGACATATTCAAAAAATTATTAAACTGGCTAATGAGCTTCACTTTTCTCTTATTCCTAGAGGAGGAGGATCTGGACTTACTGGAGGAGCAGTTCCAGCTGGAAGACGCTCTGTTATTTTAAGTTTAAGTAGAATGAAAAAAATTTTAAAAATTGATAAAGATAATTTATATTTATGTGCCCAAGCAGGAGTTATTACTCTAGATGCAATTAAAGCAGCAGCTAAATATAATTTATTACTTACTGTTGATCCAGCATCAAAGGCAGCATCATCCTTAGGGGGAAATGTTTCTGAAAATGCAGGAGGACCTTTTGCCTTTGAATATGGAACCACTTTGGATAATATTTTAAGCTATAAAATGGTTTTACCTACTGGTGAACAAATAGAAGTTAAGCGTAAAAATCATCCAAGACATAAAATATTACCACAAGAAATTGCTGTTTTTGAAATTTATAACGAACAAGAAAGATTAAAGGAAGTTATCAAATTAAAAGGTACTGAAATTAGAACTCCAGGATTAGGCAAAGATGTTACTAATAAGTACTTAGGAGGATTACCTGGAATACAAAAAGAAGGAGTTGACGGTGTTATTACAGAAATATGCTTTATCCTTCACCCCAAACCTACTCTTTCTAGAACTCTTTGTTTAGAGTTCTATGGAAAGTCAATGAAAAATGCTACCCTAGTCATTAATGATATAGTAAATTTTAGAGATCAAATTAGACGAGAAGGAGATTTAGTAAAAATTTCTGCATTAGAAGAATTTGGTTCAAAATATGTCCAAGCAATTGAATATCAAAAAAAATCTACCAAATATGAAGGGGATCCCATTTCAGTATTATTAGTTCAATTAGATTCTGATGATTTTGAGGCACTTGAACAAGCTGTAAGTCAGGTTGTAGAAATAGCTTCCCCTTATGAAGGTGTAGATATATTTGTAGCCAGAAACGAACAAGAAGCTGAAAAATTTTGGGAAGATAGACATCGTTTGTCTGCTATCACCAAAAGAACAAGTGGTTTTAAAATTAATGAGGATGTAGTGATCCCACTTAAAGCAGTGCCAGAATTTTCTGATTTTTTAGAAAATTTAAATCTCTTCTACTTAGCCAAAGCATATAGAAAAGCTCTTCACTTGGTGCAAAATCTTTCTGAAGTAGATGTAGACGACGAATTTATTCAAATGGAATTAGATATCTGTGCAAAAATTTTAAAACATAAACTAACTAAAGAAGAATTATCAGAGCAAGACTTTCAACTCCAAATTGGCTTCTTTTTTCAAGATTTAAAATCAAGATATCCACAACTTAAAGAACAACTTGAAAAAATTTTAAAAGATTTATTTTTAAGAAGAATTGAAATTGCCAATCATATGCATGCAGGAGATGGTAACTGTCATGTTAATATCCCTGTAAACTCTAATGATTTAGAAATGCTAAAAGAAGCAGAAGAAGCTGCTGAAAAAGTTTTTAATAAAGTATTAGAACTTGGCGGACAAATTTCAGGAGAGCATGGAATTGGAGTAACAAAAATAGGCTTTTTAAATTCTGAAAAAATAAAAGCTCTTAGGGAATATAAAAGTATAATAGATCCTAATGATATTTTTAACCCTAAAAAGCTTATTCAACGAGAACTTCCAGTAGAACCTTATACATTTTCATTCAATCATTTAATTCAAGATATTAAAAGAAGTGCTCTACCTAATAAAGAAAAACAAGAATTAATTATTTTATTAAAAAATATACAAATTTGTTCACGATGTGGAAAATGTAAACAAGTATGTCCTATGTATTTACCTGAAAAAGGATTGTTATTTCATCCAAGAAATAAAAATATCACTTTAGGAGCACTAATAGAAGCAATTTATTACACCCAATTACTTACAGGCGAACCTGATCAAGATTTGCTAGTCCAATTAAGAAAAATAATGGAACACTGTACTGCATGTGGAAAGTGCACCTATGTATGTCCAGTAAAAATAAAAAATGCAGATGTCGCTTTAATGTTAAGAAATTTCTTAGAAGGACGACAAGCAGCAGGTCATCCCATAAAACATAAAATACTTAACTTTGTCTCTCAAAATCCAGAAAATTATATCCCAAAAACTGGAAAATTTTTAAGTATTGCTCAAAGAATCCAAAATAAAATAATTCCTTTTATTCCTGAATTTTGGAGAAGAAAAATTGATAATCCTCTATTCCGAGATAAAGGCCCTGAAACAGAATTTATTAACTTATATGAAAGTATTGGAATAAATAAATCTTTTATCTTCCTTCCTCCCAAACCTACAAACCAGGCTATATTATATTTTCCAGGATGTGGGGCAGGAATTTTCTTTAGAAAAATAGGTCTTGCTAGCTTATATTTACTTTTAAAAACAAATTACATTGTCATTATTCCCCCTAAACACCTGTGTTGTGGATATCCACTTCTTGTTTCTGGATGTCAAAATGCCTTTTCTAAAATAAAAGAAAATAACATCATTTTTCTAAATAAATTAATTTCTAATCTAAAGTATGAAGTGAAATATTTTCTTACTTCCTGTGGAACTTGTAGAGAAGCAACCTTAAATTATGATTTAACTCATCAAAAAAAATCATTATTACATTTGGATGTTATTCAATTTTTGATAAATAAACTTCCTCCTGTATGTAGTTTGCCCGAGGAACGTATTATTTATCATGGTGCATGTCATGCTGAATGGTCTAATGTTAAACCTAATCAAAGTGCTCAAATCTATGCTAATGCTCTTTCTAATTATCTAAAAAGCCCTATAGAGTTATCTCCTGGTTGTTGTGGTGAAAGTGGCCTAGGTGCGCTTACATCTCCAGAAATATATAATAAAATTAGAGCAAAAAAAATAGAAACTTTAACTCAGGAATTAAAAAATTATTCTAAAAATACGCCTATTCTAGTAGGATGTCCTTCTTGTAAAGTTGGAATCCAAAGAAGTTTAACTATTTTAAAAAATAAAAGTCCTGTACTACACACAGTAGAATATCTAGCCCTCTGTTTAGGAGGTTCTAAATGGAAATCAGAACTATTAAAAAAAATAAAAAAAGGAAAAATACAAGAAAATACTCTTAAAATTGAATTATAAAAAAATTTTAAGATAATTTAAAATGGGAAAAATTTTAGGCATTGATTATGGATTAAAACGAGTAGGATTAGCTATTGGTAATGAAGAATATCAAATGGCTTTTCCGTATATGACATTAAATAAAAATGATAATAAAACTTTTTTTAAAAACTTAAGAGAAGTTATTGAAAAAGAGAATATCTCCAAAATCGTTGTAGGATTACCTTTATATTTAAATGGAGAAAAATCTTTAACAACTATTCAAGTAAAAAACTTTGTAGAAAAAATAAAAAAAATGTTTAATATTCCCATCTACTTGATAGATGAAAGATATACATCATTTGAAGCTGAAAAAAAAATTTTAGAATTAAATATAAAAAATAAAAAGAAAAAAAAAGAAATAATAGATCAAATATCTGCTACTTTAATTTTAGAATCATATTTCGCTAAATTTAATGAAAATGAAAAAAGTTATATTTAGTATTATTTTTTTAAGCTTATTTATTTCAATATCCTCTCTATTATATTATCTTCATTATAAATGGCATAATCCAGGATGCCAATATCAAGGATTGATTACAAAAATTGCAATTAAACCAAATACATCTTTTAACAAAATAATATCAATATTACATAAACATAAAATAATTAAACATCCTTTACTTTTCAAGTTAAGTATAAAAATATTTGGCAACAATAAACCTTTAAAAGCAGGTATCTATAATTTAAGTCCTTGTTGGTCTTATTCAAAGATCTTTGAAATTCTAAGTAAAGGAAAAGAAGAACTTTTTCCCATAGTGATCCCAGAAGGATTGCCTTGGTGGAAAGTAGCTAATATATTTCAAAAAAATGGTTTTATAACATTTGATGATTTTGCCAAAGAAATCTCTAATCCTATTATTTTAAAAGAATTTAATATTCCAGCTAAAAACGTAGAAGGATATTTATTTCCATCAACTTATTTTTTATCTAAGACAAAAAAATACACTGCAAGAGAAATTATCGTTTTAATGCTTTCCACTTTTAAAAAAGAAACCAAAAAAATTTTCAATAATTATTCTCCTTCTAAAATTCACAAATTTGTTATTTTAGCCTCTCTAATAGAAAAAGAAACTGCTCTTTCTTGGGAAAAACCCATTATTTCAGGAGTATTTTGGAATAGATTAAAAAGAAATATGTTGCTTCAGTGTGATCCTACTGTAATTTATGGTATAGGAAAAAATTTTGATGGAAATCTTAAGAAAAAACACCTCCGAGACAAAACAAACCTTTACAATACTTATATATACAAAGGATTGCCTCCTGGGCCTATTTGTTCTCCTGGCCTAGAAGCTTTAAAGGCCGCAATCCATCCTAAAAAGCACGATTATCTTTATTTCGTAGCAAAAGGAGATAACTCACATTTTTTTAGTAAAACTTTAAAAGAACATACTAGCGCTGTACGAAAATTTCAGCTAAAGAGATGACGGAGCGGTAAGGGTATATTTTTTATAAAACAAAATTAACAGGAGGAAGGTTATGCGCAAAGTTTTAACTCTAATCCTTGGCTTAGTATTTTGCCTTGGCTTAACAGCCATGGTTCAAGCCAAGACTTTAAGGTTAGCCATGGATGCAGATCCTGTATCTATGGACCCTCATGTCCAGTTATCTGGTGGTATGCTTCAATACTCACATTTAGTGTTTGATCCATTGGTAAGATGGACTCAAGATATGAAATTTGAACCACGTTTAGCAGTAAAATGGGAGCGTCTTAATCCTACAACTGTTAGATTTTATTTAAGAAAAGGTGTAAAATTTCATTCTGGTAATCCTTTTACAGCCAAAGATGTTGCCTGGACTATGGCAAGACTGAAAAAAAGTCCTGACTTTAAAGGACTATTTGAACCTTTTGCTGAACCTAAAATCATAGATGACTACACTATTGATATAGTCACTAAAGGCCCCTACCCTCTTCTTTTAAACATGGCCACTTATATTTTTCCTATGGACAGAAAGTTCTACTCAGGCAAAGATGAAAATGGTCAACCCAAAGATGCTATTGTAAAAACTGGACCATCCTTTGCCAATTCTCATGAATCAGGAACAGGTCGCTATTATGTAGCTTATAGAGAGCAAGGAGTTAAGTGGGTATTAAAGGCTTTTAAGAACTATTGGGATAAGAATGCAGGAAATGTGGATAAAATTATTCTCACTCCTATCAAAAATGATGCTACCAGAGTAGCTGCTCTTCTTTCAGGAGATGTGGACTTTATTATGCCTGTTCCTCCCCAAGACTATGAAAGAATTGAAAGAAATAAAAATCTCCAACTTATTACTATGCCTGGAGCCAGAATTATTACTTTTCAACTTAATCAAAAAAGACGCCCTGAATTTGCTAATAAAAAGGTACGTCAAGCTATTGTTTATGCTATAAATAATGTAGGAATTGTAAAAAAGATTATGAAAGGAAAAGCTACTCCAGCGGGACAACAAGCTCCTGAAGGATTTTTGGGTTATGTACCAGAATTAAAACCTAGATATGATTTAGCAAAAGCTAAAAAATTAATGAAAGAAGCTGGTTATCCAAATGGATTTGAATGTTCTATGATTGCTCCAAATAATCGTTATGTAAATGATGAAAAAATTGCCCAAGCAGTAGCTGCTATGCTTTCTAAGATTAATATTAAAGTAAATTTAAAAACCATGCCTAAGGCCCAATATTGGGATCAATTTGATGCCAGAGCTGCTGATATTCAAATGATTGGATGGCATCCAGACACTGAAGATTCTGCAAATTATACTGAATTCTTATTGATGTGCCCAAATCCAAAAACAGGATATGGACAATATAACAGTGGAAATTACTGTAATCCTGAAGTGGACAAACTTATCTTACAATCTCAGGTTGAGACAAATGTAGAAAAAAGAAAAGCTATTTTGCAAAAAGTTGAAAGAATTTTATACGAAGATGCCGCTTTTGTGCCTTTACATTGGCAGCATCTCTCTTGGGCAGCTTCCAAAAAACTCAAAAACGCCAAAGATATTGTAAACAAACAAAACTTTCCTTACTTTGGCAATCTTATAATGGAATAAAAATCTAAAATCCAAAAACAGAGAGGAGAAAATTTTTCTCCTCTCTTAAAATAAAAAAATCACCAAAAAGGTATAAACAGCTATGTTTGCTTTTATAATTCGACGTTGTGTACAAGCTATATTCGTAATGTTAATCATAAGTTTAATTGGATTTTCTATCCAACATCAAATAGGCGATCCTATTAGAGATTTAGTAGGAATATCTGTCTCTAAAAAAGAACGAGAGGCCTTAAGAGAAAAATTAGGTTTAAACGATCCTTTTTTGGTTCAATATGGGCGTTTTTTAAAAAAAGCACTCCATGGTGACTTGGGGCGTTCCTTTTTTTATAAAAAACCAGCAGTTGATGTTATCCTTTCAAAAGCGCCCGCTACCTTAGAACTTGTATTTGTAACTTCTATTTTAGTTATAGTATTTTCTATACCATTAGGTATATATTGTGCAATTTTCCCTAAAAAATGGATATCTAGGCTCATTATGGGAGCAAGTGTTGTTGGAGTATCTATCCCTGTTTTTCTAACAGCTATAATGCTTATCTATATCTTCTCTGTCAAATTAGGCGTAATGCCTTCCTATGGAAGAGGAGAAACAGTCCATATATTTGGCTATTGGAACTCAGGGTTATTTACTTTAGATGGACTTAAACATTTAGTAATGCCTTCAATAGCTCTTACTTCTATCATGTTACCGCTTTTTGTTCGTTTAATCAGAGCAGAAATGATGGAAGTATTAGAGTCAGAATATATAAGATTTGCTTGGGCAAAAGGATTAAAACCTTGGAGAATCTGGTTTGTCCACGCATTTAAAAATACACTCTTACCTGTTATAACAGTAGGAGGTGTCCAACTAGGAACACTCATAGCATTTACCATTTTAACTGAAACAGTATTCCAATGGCAAGGATTAGGATTTTTATTTGTAGAAGCAGTTGAAAGGGCAGATACTACTTTATTAGTATCTTATCTTATTTTTGTAGGATTTGTCTTTGTGTTTATTAATACTTTTGTCGATATTATATACGGTTTAGTAAATCCAATGGTAAGAATAGCGGGAAGAAAGTAAAATGAAAACAAAATGGCATAAAATAAAAAATTCTTATTTTTTTCATAGTTTTATTCATGATAAAGTGGCAATTATTAGTTTTATAGTTTTAATTATTTTATTATGTTGTGGTTTTTTTGCTCCTTTAATAGCACCTCATAATCCTTATGATACTACTACAATTGATGTAATGGATGCAGAAACTCCACCTGTATGGATGGATGGTGGAACTTCCAAATTCCTTTTAGGCACAGATGATCAAGGAAGAGATATTCTTTCTACTATGCTATACGGAATGAGAGTGTCCTTATTAATTGGATTAGGTGCAGTTATTTTACAAGCCTTCTTAGGCGTAATTATTGGTTTAATTGCTGGTTATTTTGGGGGAAAATTAGATGCGCTCCTTATGAGATTGGCTGATGTTCAACTATCATTCTCTACTTTAATGGTAGCTATTTTTATTTCAGCTATTTTCCAAGCATTTTTTGGAATAAATAAATATGAAGAAATGGCTGTCCCTTTTTTAATAGTAGTTATTGGATTAGCAGAATGGCCTCAGTATGCAAGAACAGTAAGAGCTTCAGTATTAGCTGAAAAGAAAAAAGAATATGTAGAGGCTGCTAAAGTAATTGGCTTTGGTTCAGGTCGTATTATGTGGAGACACATTTTACCCAACACTCTTTCTCCAATTCTAGTTATATCTACTATTCAAGTAGCTAATGCTATTATGAGTGAAGCAGCATTATCTTTTTTAGGCCTTGGAATGCCTGTAACAAAACCATCTTTAGGCTCTCTTATAAATGCAGGCTTTGAATATATCTTTAGTGGTTCTTGGTGGATTACTATTTTCCCTGGTATCTTATTAGTAATTTTAATTTTAGTAATCAATCTCCTTGGAGATTGGTTGCGTGATGTTTTAAATCCCAAATTGTATAAAGGTTAATTGATATGGCTAAATTATTAGATGTTCAAGATTTAGTAGTAAAATTTGCCTTACGAACAGGAACTTTAACTGCTCTTTATAATATCAATTTCTCTCTTGCTCCAGGAGAAAGAATGGGACTGGTTGGAGAAAGTGGTGCAGGAAAATCAGTGGCTGGATTTTCTATTATTAACTTAATTAGTAAACCAGGTTTTATTGCTGGAGGAAAAGTTTTATTTGAAGGAAAAGATATCAGTAAATATTCATTTGAAAAAATGCGCACTATTAGAGGAAATAAGATTTCTATGATTTTTCAGGATCCAATGATGACTTTAAATCCAGTCCTTAGCATTGGCACTCAAATGACAGAAACTTTACTTGCCCATAAAAACATTTCTAAACAAGAAGCTGAAGAAATTGCTATCGAGTGTTTAAAAAAAGTTTACATTCCTTCTCCTGAAAGACGTCTTAAACAATACCCCCATGAATTTTCAGGTGGAATGCGACAACGTATTGTAATTGCTATTTCTTTATTAACAAATCCTAGTTTAATTATAGCAGATGAACCTACTACTGCTCTAGATGTAACTATTCAAGCCGAAATTATGGATATATTACTAGAATTATGTGTAAAGGAAAAAATGGGACTTATTTTAATTACTCATGATTTAGGAGTAGTTTCTCAAACTACACAAAAAATTGCAGTAATGTATGCTGGAAGAATTGTGGAAAAGGGGAAAACCATGGATGTAATAAAATCACCTAAACACCCTTACACTCAGGGACTTATAAAAGCCCTACCCCAAAGTCATGAAAAAGGTAAAAAATTATATCAAATACCTGGCATCATGCCTAACTTAAATCAAATTCCCTCTGGTTGCCCTTTCCATCCCAGGTGTTCCTTTAAAAAGAAAATCTGTTCTGAATTAGACCCCAAACTTCAACCTTTTGAAACAGGAGAAGTTGCCTGTCATTTATATCACAATGTTTAGGAGCTATATATGGATACACAAAATATCTTAGAGGTTAAAAATTTAGTCAAACACTTTGATATCTCAGGAGGATTTTTAGATAAACTTACCTTTGAAAACAAAAAATTTTATTTAAAACAAACCACAGTGAAAGCATTAAATGAAGTAAGTTTTTCTATAAAAAAGGGGGAAATATTTTCTGTTGTTGGAGAAAGTGGTTGCGGAAAATCTACACTTGGAAGAACTATATTAAAACTCTATTCTCCAGATAAAGGAAATATATATTTTCAAGGCCATAGAATAGACAATCTATCTCCTAAACAAATGCTTCCTTTTAGAACTAAAATGCAAATGATTTTCCAAGATCCCTATGCTTCTTTAAATCCAAGAAAAACTGTTCGCCAGACTTTAGAAGAACCTATTAAATTTCATCAGCCCTCTTTAAATAAAAAAGAAATTAAAGAAAAAGTGGAACAAGTAATGCAACAAGTAGGAGTTGACCCTGAGTGGGCAGATAGATACCCCCACGAATTTTCAGGAGGACAGCGCCAAAGAATAAGTATAGCCAGGGCTTTAATGGTAGATCCAGAATTCATTGTAGCAGATGAACCCATTTCAGCTTTAGATGTCTCTATTCAAGCACAAATTTTAAATTTATTAATGGATGCACAAGCAGAACGAAATTTATCTTATCTTTTTATAACCCATGATCTTTCAGTTGTAGAACATATTAGTTCTAGAGTAGCTGTAATGTATCTAGGTAGAATATGTGAACTTGCTTCTACTGAAGATTTATTTTCCAATCCTAGACATCCTTATACTCAAGCTCTTTTATCTGCTATTCCAAAACTTGGAGAAACTGGCTTAAAACATATCAAATTAAAAGGAGAAGTCCCAACACCAATTAATTTACCCTCTGGCTGTGTTTTTCATTCTAGATGTCCTCATGCTAATGAACGTTGTAAACAAGAAATCCCAACTCTTTTACAGCTTCAAGATGGAAGACAAGTGGCCTGTCATGGCGTAGAAGAAAAAAGAATATAACTATATAATTTAAGAATTTAACATAACTAGTGCAAAAACATAGGATTATGAAAATAATTATAGAACCAGAAAATAAAGAAGTAGAATTAAAAAAAATAAAATCTGTTAGAGCACTCTTAAATAAATTAAATCTTTACCCAAATCAGGCTCTTATAATTCGCAATAAAGAATTATTAACACCAGATGAAAAACTTTTTCCCAATGACACTATAATTGTTCGCAAAGTTGCTTCTAGAGGTTAAAAATGAAATGTACAAGATGTAAATCCAAAGCCATAGTTGCTCTACCCAGTCATAATGCTGGTTTTTGCAAACAATGTTTTTTAAAATATTTTGAGAACCAAGTCCAAAAAGCTATAAAAAGCAAAGCAATGTTTACACAGGATGACAAAATTTTAATTGCAATAAGTGGAGGAAAAGATTCTCTTGCTCTTGCCTTACAATTAAAATCACTTGGTTATAATATTACAGGCTTGCATGTAGATTTAGACATTCCCAATTCTTCTGAACATGTACGTGAAATTGTAAAAAAATTTTGCCAAACATTTTCTATCCCTCTTTTTATAATATCTTTAAAAAAAGAAAATCTCTCTATTCCTAAAGTAAAGCAAACTTTATCTAGACCAATTTGCTCTGCCTGTGGACAAATAAAAAGATATTATTTTAACCGTTTTGCTTTAGAACATGGTTTTCAAGTCTTGGCCACAGGTCATAACCTAGATGACGAAGTAGCTAGATTATTTGCCAATACCTTGAGATGGGATGAAACTTATTTAGGAAGCCAAGGTCCTGTGTTAAAAGAAGAAAATGGCTTTGCTAAAAAAGTAAAACCGCTTTATCGTTTAACAGAATTTGAAACAGCAGTATTTTGTTTTTTACATAATATAAATTATAGCACAAAACCATGTCCTTATAGTAAAGGAGCTAGTTTTACTTTTTATAAAAAACTTTTAGACGACCTAGAATACCACCAACCGGGCAGAAAATTTAATTTTTATGAAACATTTCTCAAAAAAGGAAAAAGAGGATTTCAACTTTTAAGAAAGTCTAAACTAACCCTTAACTCATGCCAAAAATGTAATTATCCTACTACTGAAACAATTTGTGGAGTATGTAGGATTAAAAAAATTATTTCCTCTAATAATTAAATCTTTGTCATTTCCATGATAAGCCCATTTAATTCCTGAGCCAAACCAGCTAATTGAGAAATCGATTTTGATGCTTTTTCCATGGCTTTTGCAGTTTCTTGAGATATTTGACTTATTTCCTCACTACTTCTTGTGATTTCTTCAGAAACAGACGACTGCTCTTCTGAAGCTGCTGCAATCATTCTAACTTGTTCTAAGGATATTCTAGACTTCTCTAAAATACTCTCAAGGGCCTCGCCTGCTTTTTTAGCATGCTTTGTACAAGTAAGAACAATTTCATCCATTTCTTTCATAGCAGCAACATTTATTTTAGAAGCATCTTGAATAGATAAAATCGACTCCTCTACTTCTTTGGTAGCATTCATAGTTTTTTCTGCTAGTTTTCTAACTTCATCAGCTACTACAGCAAATCCTCTACCCGCATCTCCTGCTCTAGCAGCTTCAATAGCTGCATTTAAAGCTAATAAATTGGTTTGATCTGCAATATCTGTAATAACATTTACTATTTTTCCAATATCAGAAGCTCTATTTTCCAAATCAGACATATTTTGAGCTAAGGCATCAGCTTTATCTTTAACGCCTAAAATAGCCTTAATAGACAACTCTACTACTTTAGCTCCTTCTTCTGCAATCTCTCTAGCCTTATCTGCACTTTCCGCAGCTAAAGAAGCATTTTTAGAAACCTCTAAAACTGAAGAATTCATTTCTTCCATAGCTGCAGCAGTTTCTTCAGCTCTTCTCTTTTGAACATTACTACCACTACTAGTGCTTTCAATTTGGTCTCTTAGTTCTTGTGCAGCTCTAGAAAGTTTGGAACTAACTTCTTCTCCTTGTTTAGCTAATTGATTTAGTTTTAATTGGGTTTCTTTTATATCTGTTATATCTAAAACATATTCAAATGCTCCACATACCTCTCCTTTTTCATCTATGATCGGATTTCCATAATATCTTACGTAAACTTGTTTATTATCAACTTTAAAAGTTGTCTCAGATACCTTAATGGCATGTTCTATCATTGCTTGTTTACAGCCACAATTACCACTTTTACAATCGTCAGTATCAAAGATATCATAGCAATATTTTCCAACTACTTCATCTAATTTTTTTCCTATCATATTCAGTCCCATTTTACTAATAAAAAGAATTCTAAAATCCTTATCCACACTCATAAGAGGTATAGGAGCATTATTTAAATGTTCAGTAAATATAGTTGTAAGTTTGTTCACTGCTTCTAATATTTCCTTAAACCCTCCTTCATATTTAGATACATCACTTCTAAATAAAATATTACCAACTGATATAGCATCTTTTTGAGCCAAAATCTCTTCTTTAATAAAAGAAAGCCTTTTTTGTACCTTTTTAATTTCTTCTACAAGAGCATGTATTTCATCACTTCCTCTAATATTAATTGAAGTTTCAAAATCACCTCTACCAAGTTTATGCACAAAATCTAGACATTTTTTTATCCTTCCAGACTCATAAATAGCTACTGCACTCCCTAAAACTAATGCAAATAATACTCCAAACAACATACCATAAACAGAAAACAACTTGCTTTCATTTTGAATATTTTTAAATGCCTGTACATTAGCATATTTTTTATTGTATAATTCTTTCTTGTACTTTTCTACTATATTAAGCAATTGAAGCTTAGATGATTTTAATGATGATTTTGCTCTAATATAATCTAATCCTCCTCTTCTCTCTATATTAGCAATTTTATTTATATTTTTTACATAAATATCAAGATAATCTTTTATTTGTTTAAATTTCTTATCTTGCTCTAATTTTAGTTTTACTAAAATATCTTTATTAAAAAAATTAAGTAATGAGATAAGATTTTTCTTTTTAAAATATATATTATCTACAGTAGCATAAGATTTATTAAGAAAAATTTTTACTTCTGCTAAAATATCTAGTTTCTTTTGTATAGAAATTATATTATCAGCCTTTATATTAAGTTTATGTATGTTTTGTAAGACATAAAATGAAACTCCTACAAAAACCAAAGATGTTAATAAAAATGCAACTAACAATTTATAAAGCATTCTAACTTTCATCTCAAACCCCTTTTAAGTTTTTCTTGGTTAAAAATAGACTACAACATCAAACTGCCATCAAAAATTTTTAAATAAAAATCATATAAAAGAGGTTAATGTCTATTTTCACGTTTATTAAAGCCTATTTTTTTAAAAAAAGCAACTCTAAAAATTATTTTTCAATAATAAAAAATACCTTTCTTAGTTCATGGAGTTAATTTTTTATCCACAAAAAATTAAGACAATTACTATTTATATTTAATGCTTACAAAAACTACAAATAAAAAGCCGGAAGTGAAGCTAATTTTCACTCCCGGCTAACAAATTTAATTATCTTAAAAATATTACTTATAAATATTTCGTTTACATATACTGAGATACCCTATCCATTAACCTTAAAAGTTGATTTGTAAAACCAGCTTCATTATCATACCAAATTAAAACCTTTAATAAAGTATTATCAATTACATTTGTAGAAAGTCCATCCACCACTCCTCCATAAGTAGAACCATTAAAATCAATGGAAACCAAAGGTTCTTCGGTATATCCTAGAGTATCTTTTAAATATGTCTCACTTGCTTGTTTCAGAGCTTCATTTACTGCTTGAACATTAGTTGATTTTTCTACCTCAGCTACCAAATCTACTAAAGAAACATTAGGAGTAGGTACTCTTACAGCCATACCATCTAATTTACCTTTTAAATCTGGAATAACTTCTGTTACTGCTCTTGCTGCTCCTGTAGTAGTAGGGATCATAGACATAGCTGCAGCTCTTGCTCTACGTAAATCTTTATGAGATCCATCTAAAATTCTTTGACTCATAGTATAAGAGTGAATTGTAGTCATAATACCATGTTTTATTTTAAAATTCTCATGAAGTACTTTTGCCACTGGAGCTAGACAATTTGTTGTACAGGAAGCATTAGAAATTATTTTATGTTCTGGTTTTAAATCTTGATCATTTACTCCTACTACAATAGTCACATCAGGATTTTTTCCAGGAGCACTTATAACTACTTTTTTAGCTCCACATTCTAAGTGTTTTTGGCAAGAATCTCTATCTCTAAACTTACCAGTACTTTCAATAACTAAATCTACATCATATTTTCCCCACTCCCATTCTCCTGGAGCCTTTCTAGTAACATAAACTTGTTTATCCTCATATAAAAAACCATCTTCATTAGGTTGAATCTTTGCATCAAAAGTTCCATGAACAGAATCATATTTTAATAAATGAGCCAATGAGGCATTATCTGCTCTAGCATTTATCACTACTAGTTCATATTCTGGTCTATTTTTTAATAATCTAGTTAAATATCTGCCAATACGACCAAATCCATTTAAGCCGATTTTTACTGCCATAATTACCTCCTTCTTTTTTTAAGTACTCTATGTCTTAATTAAGTTAAAACTTCCTTACACCACTTACTCCAGTTGGAGATAAGTTCCTTATCTGTTAATTCAAACTTTAAAGGAGTAAGAGTAACATATCCCTTAGAAAGCAAATCCCTATCTGTTCCAGTTTTTACTCTAGACATAGGGATATCACCAAAGAGCCAATAATACTCCCTTCCCCTAGGATCTTTTCTTTTTTCATACTTATCTTCATAAACAACATCAGTTTGTGGGCAAACTTTTATTCCTCTCGCTTTACGTATTCCACAATTAGGAAAATTGAGATTTAAAACTGTTCTTGCATTAAGATTTTCCCAACAAATTTTAGAAATAAAATCACTTACCCATTTTGCTTCTTCAGTTAAATTTGTAGGTCGAAAATCATCAATAGACACAGCTAAAGCAGGAATCTCCAACAAAGCACCTTCTGTAGCAGCAGAAACCGTACCAGAATATAAAACATCAATACCAACATTAGCTCCATTATTAATGCCTGAAATAATTAAATCTGGTTTTTGATTAAAATGAAAGCTAAGGGCCCATTTCACACAATCCACAGGAGTTCCAGAAATACCAATCCCTTTAAATCCATTTTCTTTTATTACTTTTACTCTAAGAGGAGAAAATATAGTAATAGCATGTCCTACAGCACTTTGTTCTGTTAATGGAGCAACTACTTCTACTCTATGTCCCATCTCTTTCAACGCCCAATACAAGGCTCTAAGACCTAGAGCTTGGATACCATCATCATTAGTTAAGAGGATAACCATCTTTCTGGAATATCCTTATATCTTTTTTTTGCCTGATTAAAACCCAAATTCAATGCTTTCACATTAATTTCAATAATCTTAGCAGGAAAAATTTGTTTTAACGTTTTTAACACAGAATTTTTATTCATAAAAGGCAAAAAATAGGTTAGAGCTCCTAAGGTAATAATATTAGTTGTTTGAATAACTTTAATTTTATCTTTTGCCCATTTTGTAAATGGCAACCCCACATATGAATTAGTAGGAACTTGTTCTACCATAAAATTATCCACAATCAAAAGTCCATTTATTTTTAAATTTCTAAAATAAAGATTACATGCTTCTTGACTTAAGGCCACCAAAACATCTAAATTTTGGGTTTTAGGATAACTAATAGGATAAGAGCTTATTACCACATCTGAACGACTAGCTCCACCTCTTGCTTCTGGACCATAACTTTGGGTCTGGGTCACATAGTAACCATGTTCTAAAGCCAAGGCTTGCCCCATAATTTTACCTAAAGTGAGAATGCCTTGTCCTCCCAAGCCAGAAAGTCTTATTTCAAATCGATTTAAAGGATATTCCTTTGCCATTATTTTTCCCCTTGTAATCTTTTCCGTAAACTAGAATACTTTTCTTCAAATCCAGGCTCGTCTTTAGAGGAAAAAATTCCTATAGGGAATTTATTTTTTCTTTTTTCCTCTGCTAAATTTTGATATTTTTCAACCATCATAGCATGTTTTCTATACCAAGCATACATTTCCACTACATTTTTGAATTTATTTTTTCTTCCATACTGAGTATAACAAGGAGTTAAAATTTCTACTACAT
Source organism: Desulfonauticus submarinus (assembly GCF_900104045.1). Taxonomy (NCBI): domain Bacteria; kingdom Pseudomonadati; phylum Thermodesulfobacteriota; class Desulfovibrionia; order Desulfovibrionales; family Desulfonauticaceae; genus Desulfonauticus; species Desulfonauticus submarinus. Next base: position 206,731 of record NZ_FNIN01000001.1, on the reverse strand, counting down.
TAAATCCAGGATTGCTAATAGCTTTTATTAACAACTTATCCATAAGTTGAGCATGCATAGCTGTTGTTCTGGCTACAAAATTCGCCCCACTCGCAAGAGAAAGGTTAACTACATCAAAATGGCGTTCCATTTGCCCATATGGAGTAGTAGTAGAATAAGAATTTTCTGGAGTAGTAGAAGAACTTTGTCCTCCAGTCATCCCATAAATATTATTATTTAAAATAAGAGCTGTTACTCCAATATTTCTTCTGGCTGCATGAATAAAATGATTTCCCCCAATAGATAAGGCATCTCCATCTCCCATAACCACAATAACCTTTAATTTAGGATTAGCTAATTTTACCCCTGTGGCAAAAGTTAAAGCTCTTCCATGAGTGGTATGAATAGTATTGAAATCTACATATACAGCCATTCTTCCAGAACAGCCAATACCAGCTATCAACACTACCTGATCTTTTGATAAACCTAAAGCATGTACACTCCGAATCAAAGATCCCAATACTATACCATGCCCACAGCCAGGACAATACACATGAGGAAATTTTTTAGAATGCCTAAGATAATCGTGAATAAGTTTAGTTATTTCAGCCATAGTAATTAACCCTTATATACTTTTTTTAAAATTTCTAATGGCGTAATTATCTGACCATCAACTCTATTTAAAGTAATTATTTGAGTTCTTCCATTATTAACTCTTTTTACTTCTCTTGAAATTTGTCCCATATTCATTTCAGGAACAATAATTTTCTTACACTGTCTTGCTAATTTTTCTACATACGGCCTAGGAAAAGGAAAAAGAGTCTTTAAAATAAGAAGACCAACTTTATGTCCATCTTCCCTAGCCTTTTGCACAGCTAGTTTTGCAGATCTTGCTACACAACCATAAGCTATAATAACTTCTTCTGCATCTTCTACTTCTATTGTTTCAACCAAGTGAATATCATAAAAAAACTGATCTATTTTTCTAAACAACCTATGCATTAAAGCGTTTACTTCGCTTTTCTTACTAGTAGGATAACCATGTTCATCATGAGTTAGTCCTGTAACATGATAGCGATACCCAGAACCCAAAGGAGGCATTGGAGGTACTCCTCGCATTGTCTCTTCATAAGGAACATACCACTCTGGAGGCATAGCCGGAGTTGTTCTGTTTAAAATAGTTAACTCATCTGATCTTGGTAGAACAATTTTTTCTCTTGTATGAGCAGTAATTTCATCTAGCAAAAGAATTACAGGAGTCCTATATTTTTCCGCAAAATTAAAAGCCGTTATAGTCATATTTAAACAATCTTGCACATCACAAGCAGAAAGTACAATAATAGGATGATCTCCATGTGTTCCCCATCTTGCTTGTTGGACATCACCCTGCGCAGGATTAGTAGGTAAGCCAGTAGAAGGTCCTCCACGCATAACATTAACAATCACTAAAGGTACTTCTGCCATACAAGCATAGCCAATATGCTCTTGCATAAGAGAAAATCCTGGTCCTGAAGTCGCTGTCATTGCTTTTCTTCCTGCCAAAGAAGCACCAATAACTGCTCCGAGACTAGCAATCTCATCTTCCATTTGCACAAAAACACCATCCTCAATTAAAGGAAGCCGCGCTGCCATACCTTCTGCAATCTCTGTAGAAGGAGTTATAGGATAACCCGCAAAAAAAGTGCATCCCGCAAGTAGTGCTCCTTCTACGACAACTTCATTACCAAGGGCAAAAATTTCTTTTTTCTTTGGTTTTCTAGCCATAAATCCCTACCTATTTTTTCAAATCTTTATTTTTTACCATTTCATCTATACATTTTTCATCCTTTTTGGGACGAACTGAAATGGCAAAATCAGGACAGTGAAGTTCACAAAATCCACAGTTTATACACTCTTCCATATGAGCAGGATAAGCTTTGCCATGCTCATCAAACTCTAGGACTTTACCAGGACAAAAAGCCACACAAATTCCACATCCCTTACACCAAGCAGAGTAAACTGTAACAATAGTTTTTCCCTTTTTTTTAACCATTGTATCCTCGCTCTTTTTAAGATAAAACTTGCTCTTTAAGCCAACCTCGTCTAAAAATTATAAAGAACAAAGGTCAAAAACACTTTATGTTTAATCCAGGCCTAAAAAATACGCAACTATGAAAGAGAAAAAAAAATTCATTCAAGAGTTAAAAAATTCAGAAAAATTAGAAGATATTTTTGTAGTAGTCTCATCTCAAAAATCACAAGCTCAAAACGGTCCCTTTTGGAACTTAACTCTACAAGATAAAACAGGACAAATCTCAGCTCGTATATGGAGTCCTTTAAGTCAAAATTATTCTCAAATAAAAAATGGAGATTTTGTCTTTGTAAAAGGACAAGTACAAAGTTTCAAACAACAGCTACAAATAAATATAGAATATTTAGAAATTCTCCCCCAAACAGAAATAAACTTAGCTGATTTCCTACCTACAAGCAAAGTACCTCCTGAAAAACTTCTAGCAGAGTTAAAAGATATTTTATTTAAAGAATTAAAATATCCTTTATGGAAAAAACTTGCTAAAGCTATATTTTCAGACCCAGAAATCCAAAATCTGCTTCTAACTGCTTCTGGCGGTAAAAAAATTCACCATGCCTATATTGGTGGATTACTAGAACATACTCTTTCTGTATGCAAAATATGTCTTAAATTATGTGAAATCTATTCTTTTGTGGATAAAGAAATAGTTTTATTAGGAGCAGCTCTCCATGATTTAGGAAAAGCATATGAAATATCTCAATCAATAGAAAGAAATTATACAGACGAAGGCCAACTATTAGGACATATTTTCTTAGGTTTGGAAAAACTTCAACCATTTTTTGCTCCTTTTGAAACATCCGAATATGACCTAATTCTACACTTAAAACACTTAATTTTATCCCATCACGGTGAATTAGAATTTGGTTCACCTAAAAGACCAAAAACTATAGAAGCACTTTTACTTCATTTTGCAGACAACATAGATTCAAAAGTAAATATTATGCAATCTCTATCTAAAGAGGATACAGATGAATCCTTTTGGTCAGAATATAATCGAAGTTTAGGAAGGGCAATTTATTTTCCTAAAAAAACCCCAAGTAATAATGAAGAATATTCAACAAATAATCCAACAAAGAGGGTAAATCAATGTTTATTACCTTTGAAGGAATAGAAGGGTGTGGAAAAACCACTCAAGCCCAAAAATTAAAAGAGTATTTAGAATCCCTAGGCAAAAAAGTTCTTCTCACAAGAGAACCTGGTGGGAGCAATTTAGGTATAACTTTAAGAAAAATTCTTTTATCCATGGAAAGTCAAGACATCACTAAAGAAACAGAACTTTTTTTATATTTAGCTGACCGTTCTCAACATGTACATCAAATTATAAAACCTGCTTTAGAAGAAGGATCTATAGTAATTTCAGATAGATATACTGATTCTACTGTAGTATATCAAGGATATGGAAGAGGAATAGATCCGAATATCTTACATTTATTAAATGAGCTTGCAACTAATAAACTAAATCCAGACCTTACTATTCTTCTAGATTTACCTGTAGAGATAGGACTCAAGCGAGCTTTGGCTAGAAATTTAGAAGACAAAATATCCCGAGAAGAAGGTAGATTTGAGGCTGAAAGTTTAGAATTTCATACAAAAATTAGAGAAGGCTATCTCACTTGGGCTGCCTTACATAAAGAAAGAATTATAGTTATAAATGGAAATAATGAGCCAGAAATTGTATTCAAAGATATTTTAGAAGCAATTAAAAATAGAATTACCTTCAATAATTAATAAAAAATAAGGAATAACTAAATGTCATCTATTCGCTCAAAAAAAAATTTTTTAGTTTTTGGATCTCCCTACATAGGAGAAGAGGAAATCCAAGAAGTTATACATAGTCTAAGAACATGTTGGCTAGGGACAGGGCCCAAAGTAGCCCAATTTGAAAAAAATTTTAAACAATTTAAAAAAATTCCTTATGCTATAGCAGTAAACTCTTGTACTGCAGCCTTACATTTAAGTTTAATTGCGGCTGACATAGGACCTGGAGATGAAGTTATTACCACACCTTTAACATTCTGTGCTACTATTAATGCCATAATTCACGCAGGAGCAACACCTGTATTAGTAGATGTAGATAAAAAAACTTTTAATCTAAACCCAGATCTTATTGAAGAAAAAATCACGCCTAAAACCAAAGCTATTTTACCTGTACACTTTGCAGGCCGACCTTGTGAGATGGATAAAATATTATCCTTAGCTAAAAAATATAATCTTAAAGTAATTGAAGATTGCGCTCATGCTATAGAAGCTGAATATAAAAACAAACCTTGTGGAACATTTGGCGACTTTGGGTGCTTTAGTTTTTATGTAACGAAAAATATTATCACTGGTGAAGGTGGAATGATTATAACACATCATTCCCAACTTGCAAAGCGGATAAAAATATTAGCTTTACATGGAATGAGTGCAGACGCATGGAGAAGGTTCTCTGATGAAGGATATAAACATTATATGGTAGTAGAATGTGGCTATAAATATAATATGATGGACATTCAAGCTGCTATTGGAATCCACCAATTAAAACGAGTTAATATATTTTGGAAAAAAAGAAAAAAAATTTGGGAAATATATTTAGATGCTTTTTCTGATTTACCAATAACCCTTCCAAACCCATTCCCAGATTATATAAAACCAGCCTATCATCTTTTCACAATTTTAATTGACGAAAAAAAAGCTAATATTAACAGGGATAATTTTTTAAATGCTCTTAATAAACACAACATAGGATCTGGAGTCCATTATCTTAGCATACCAGAGCATCCTTTTTATCAACAAAAATTTGGATGGAAACCAGAAGATTATCCAAACGCCATGACAATAGGGAGACAAACCTTAAGTTTACCTTTGTCTGCAAAATTAACTGACAAAGATATCAATGATGTAATTTTAGCAGTCAAAACCATTTTAAAGGAATGTAAATGCTAAATTGTACAGGACTAATTTTAACTTATAATGGCGAAAAATATTTAAAGCAATGTATTCAAAGTCTATCCTTTTGCAAAGAAATTTTAGTTATAGATTCAAATAGCCAAGATAAAACCGTTGAAATTGCACAAAAAAATGGGGCAAGAGTTATTATAAACTCATGGAAAGGTCCTGCCAAACAATTTGAATTTGCTTTTAAACATATTCATACAGATTGGGTTATCTCATTAGATCAAGACGAAATTTTATCTCCTGAATTACAAGAAGAAATAAAACACAACCTTCATCATAATGATAAAAAATATGCTGGTTTTTTTTGTCCAAGAAAATCATTTTATTTTGATAGATTTATTAAGCATTGTGGATGGTATCCAGATTATTTGTTGAGAGTTTTTTATCTCCCAAAAACATCATTATATACTTCGGGACCACATTATGGTTTTCGAGTAAGTGGAGATACATTAAAATTAAAAGGTCATATAATACATTATCCTTATGAAAATCTTTTCCACCATATGGAAAAAATAAACTACTATACCCAAGAAGCAGCAAAAGACATGGCAGAAAAAAATATATCGTCTGGAGTAATAAAGGCCCTTGGACATGGCCTAGCCAGATTTATGAAAATTTATTTTTTAAAACTAGGCTTTTTAGATGGAAAAGCTGGTTTTATTCTTTCTTTAAACGCATTTTTTTATGGATTTCATAAATACATAAGAGTATTAGAATTCAAAAAAGCTAATTAGTCTCTTTATCCCAGCGTAATACCATCATAGTAATATCATCAGATTGTTCTGCTTTGCCAACAAAATCTTTTAAATCATTACATACAATATTAATAATATCATTTGAATAAAGAGCTTTAGAATTTTCAACTAATAAATTATATAATCTATCTTCTCCATACAAATTTTTGTTAATATCCATAGCCTCTGTTACTCCATCTGTATATAAGAACAATAAATCTTTTGGATAAAGTTGGAGGTAAAAAGTTTTATATTTAAGCCCTTCCATTGCTCCTACAACTGGACCACTAATCTCTCTTAAAAACACTGCTCTTCCTTTATATGGTATGTATAACGTTGGGTTATGTCCTGCATTTGTATATTCTAAATATCCAGTTTTAACATTTAAAATACCTACAAATAAAGTAACAAACATATTATTAGGATTATTTTGGGCAAGTTCATTATTCACTCTGGAAACAATTTCTCCAATACTTCCTCCAGACATGGCTGTATTTTTTAATAATGTCATAGTCATAGCCATAAAAAAAGCAGCAGGAACTCCTTTATCTGAAACATCTCCAACCGCAAAACAAATACGCTCATCATCTATAAAAAAGTAATGAAATAAATCTCCTCCTACTTCTCTAGCTGGTTTTAAATAAGCATGGAAGTCTAAATCTAAAAGCGGGGGCTTGGGTTCAGGTGAGGGTAAAATGCCCATCTGAATTTGCCGAGCTATCCTCAATTCACTTTCTAATCTTTCTTGGTTTGCAGTAACTGTTAATAATCTTTTAATATTGGAAGCTAATTCTTTATGCATTTTAATAAAAGATTCAGTTAATAAACCTATTTCATCTTTTCTTTTTTTATTAAGAATTAAAGTATCAGATAACTCTATTTCACCTTTAGTAAAATCATGTGTTGCTACTACTGAAGTAAATTCAGCCAATTTTTTTATAGGATTAGTAACTCTAGAAATAAACATAATTATAAAAACTAAACTAATAAAAAATACTAACAAAACAACTAATGCCTGAATTTTAACTAATTTTTTACCTGGAGAAACTATTTCTTTTATTGGAATAACAGCCCCTACATACCACTTTAACGGTTTAAAGAAAATAGATGTAATATAATATTTGTTAATTTTATCTGACTTAACGATAAAATTAAATTTATTTACACCTTCATTCTTTTTAATATTGGCTAAAATAAATGGCTTTATTTTAAATTTAAAATTATTATAGGATTTAATAGAAGATAAAGGGAAAATAACATTTCCTTCATCATTTAGTATATATAAATAACCACTTTTAGCTATATTAATTTTTGCCATATTTTGCACAATATTACTTATCATTATATTCTTTTGCTTTTCTATTTCTTTAATTATATCATCGCAGTCTATAAAAACAGATATAATATATTTAGAATCATAAAACTTTATGAATCCAACAACAAACCTATTATTATATTTAAATATTATAAATTCACTTTTACGATGTGTATTAATATCATGAAATATATCTATTATTTTTCTTCCCTTTAAGTCTTGTATATTACTAATTTTAATAAAATCTATTTTTTTATTACTAGAATATACTAAGTGATTATCTTTCATAATAAAAGAAAATATATTATAGTCGCCAATTATTTCATATTTATTGAATACTTCATATTCAATATTTTTAAAACTATTCTTTTTATATCCATTTGTAGATAAATAATTATAAATATCCTGATTCATAAAACGAATAATTTTCTTTGTATTAAGAATAGTTTCTATTTTAGAAGAAAGAAGGTTTTTATACATAGAATTAATGTTAATATTCACAAGATAAAGAACATTGTTTGCCTGTTCTTCACTAAGATTAAACATAGCCCTACTAGTCATATCAGATGAAAGAAAAACTATAATCGCGGCCATTATAACAAACAAAATAACTAGAGGAAAAACAATTTTCCATTTTAAAGAAATAATTTTATCCCTCATTAATCCTATCCTTGCCAAAAGATATTTTTTTTTCTAAAAGATTTTTGATGGTAAATCAATACAATTTCACTAGAGTAAAGCTTTTAGATTCTAAATAAGAATAAAAAAATAAAAGGGGGAGTTAATGGAAATAAAAAAAATAGACAAAAAAAAATTTATTATTGTAAAGGTATCTGGAAGACTAGATGCCTCTACTGCTCCTTTATATGAAGAAAAATGTCGCTCTTTTATAGTAGAAGGCCATAATAAAATGATTATTGATTTGAATGACTTAGAATATATAAGCTCAGCAGGACTTAGAAGTATTTTATCCATAGGGAAAAAAATTAAATCCAATAATGGAAAGTATCTATTTTGTAATCTTCAACCAATGGTATCTGATGTTTTTAAGATATCTGGATTTAATGCTATATTTCCAGTTTTTAACACTCTGGAGGATGCAATTGAAGAAATCTGAAACAACATATAAGAGTAACTATATTTTCCATTCTGTGGCTATATATGATAAAGCAATTAAGATAACTCACGATATTAATAAAGTTCTTGAAAAAGAAAACATTGATAAAAATTATATAAATAATATCAATCTAATCTTAGAAGAAATAATTTTAAATATATGTAATTATGCCTATCCCAACAACGATCCTGGCCCACTAGAACTAGAGTTAAAAATTACAAAAGATACTATTTATATAACTTTTAAGGATCAAGGTATCCCCTTCAACCCGCTAGAATATAAATCTAAGCCTATATCTGGAAACGACTCTATAGAAGATATTTTGCCTGGAGGACTAGGAATTGTCTTGGTAAAACAATTCTCTAAAAAAATTGACTATCAATATTCTAATAATAAAAATATCTTAACCATATCTATTGGATTAGATAAGTTAAATAAAAATAATTCTAAGTAATAAAATTTTTTCCATCTTTCATACACCAATAATATAACCTTTCTCCAAAATTTGTAACAAAATAATTTTTAGTAATAAAATCAAATTGTTGTATTCGCTGCATTACTAAAGCACTACCTGTTTTAAAAAATAAAGGAATAATACCTGCAAAAAAATATTTATTACTTTTTAAAATATTTATCCATTCATTTAAAAAACAATGAGATAAATTGAGATATACTGCACTATGAGCATAATTATTTAAAAATTTTATTTTTTTTTCCCAAAAAATATCATCTATTGTAGTTAAATTCTCCACTAATAGCTCTCCAATCTTCCAATTCTTTTCTATTCTCACAGTATAATTATTTTTATTTCCCAAGTAACCTTCTTTTCTAAACTTAATATGCTTTATCTCAAGGTTATAAAAAATTTCTTCAATAATATTATCATATAAACTTGAAATAATTTGAAAAGAACAATTGCTCAAAGAATAAGCTGGATAAAAAAAAATTACAGTATTTCCCCATTTTTTCTTAGGACTTTCTACAAATTTTACAACAGGAAGTACCCGTCTCAAAAAAACACCTACTTCTTTACCTCCAACTAATTTACTTGCCCTTTGAGAAAAATTATTAGAAGTAATAGGTTCTCCATAAAATCCCCATATATCCTTTTTTTTCAAATAAGATAAAGCAAAACTCATTAGTTTTGTTAATAATCCTTTACCTCTATATTGACGATCTACAACAGCACTTCCTGCATAGTATATGTTTTGTAATTTTCTTTTTCTTAAAGCTAAATGACCTACTAATTTATCCTTATATTTCACAACAATAGGTATCAAAGAACCTTTTTGTATAACTTTTCTTAATATAGTACTATCATAAAATTCTTTATCTGGATAACTTTGTCCAAAATTAGAATAAATCAAATTACAAAGTTTATCAACATCCTCTAAATGAAGAATAGATATGTAAAATTTTTTATTCATAATAAAATACTTTTTTTCTATATAAACAGAATATCAAATAAAAAACAATACATAACAACAAAAAAATAAATAAATACTCTAACCCTCTATAAAACCCAAACCATACTATTAAATTAGCAAAAATAAAAGATCCTATAATTTGCCCAGTTCTTTCCAATGTTCTAAAAAAACTAACTTTCTGCTGTTCTGTTACTTTTATATTAGACGTTATTTCTAAAAAAAATACAATCAAACATGCAGACGCACATGCATTAGCCACACCAACTAATATTACCGAACTGATAACTCCTCCTACCCCTTTAAAAACTATTAAAGGGAGTAAAGAGCAAGCTGATATTAATCCTGATAATATAACTATAAAAAATTTATTTTTCATCTTATCTATCAAAGATGAAAAAATAGGTCCTAAATAAATAATACATAGTCCATAAATCATCAAAACTCTTCCGATATTACCTTGAGACATACCTATTTTTTTTAGATACAAAGGAGTTATATAGTATAATACACCTACTAAAGTAATTGTTATAGGAATAGCTATAAATAAAATCAAACCAATTGTCTTTAAATCAAAAAAATATTTCTTCCAGTTATTAAATAAAGTATATTGTTGCACTAAGGAAACATTTGTTTCTTTATTTTTAAAATTTTTAAAAATAAAAAATAAATATAATATAGATAAAAGAATTAAACAACTAGCTACATAGAATACAATTTTAAAACTAGAACGCTCGGCTAACATAGCACCTACAACATTACCACATAAACTTCCAGCCAAAACTCCTGCAAACATATTAGCAATACCAGATGACCGCTCTTTATCTAAAACATTCACTATAAAAGACTGTAAGGAAATTAAAATAAGCCCCAATCCTGCTCCTGCAAGAGAACGTGAAAATAAATACACCAATAAATTAGCATATAAAGCAGCTAAAAATAAACCACTTGAACTAAATATAGTTCCAATATAAAATACTTTTTTCCAACCATAACGATCTATAATAAAACCCCCAACTAAAGTAGTTAAAGTGGCAAATAACATTTCTAAAGTGATAGGTAAACTCAACCAGATATCTTTAGGAAATAGAGAGTTAATGGCAGGGAAATTTTCCATATAGATAGGAATAAATGATAATGGCATATCATACGCAAAAAAGAATAAAAATGCAGCAACTCTAAAGAATCTTTGGATATTAATATTAAAAGATTTAACATCCTTAAATTTATTTAATCTATCCCATAAAATAGGAATGAAAATATGATTTAATTCTCCTAAAAAGATAAAACATAAAATTAATAATGTAATAGCATCTAAATAAACATCTATAATTTGTTCTAAAATAAAAGATGGATTACTTATTAAAACAATATTACCTATTTTTTTTCCATTTTTAAATAATGGTTTAGAAAATTTAAAATTTAAAAAACTTATTTTTTTTAATATACCATTATTTTTTAAATCACGATTTACACAAAAAATTGATTGTTTATTGTTATCAATAATAATAGAGCCTACCTCTTTATTAACTTTTAAAATATTATTTAAATACGTATAAATACCACTAACATGGGACAAAGAAACACCCTTATTCAATAAAAATTGAAAATCGCTACTTAGAGTTTCATGGATAAATAAAAGCTTTTTTTCTATTGTAGTAGATAATTTGTTTTGATATTGATATGTGCTAATAAAAGCATATATTATTTGAGTAGAGATAATAATTAAAAAAATACCAATATTAACTTTATTTTCAACTTTTCCTAAAACTTTCCTTTTAAAAATATTATTTAAAAACAACACTAAAATGATAAAAGAAAATATGGATAAAATAAGAATAATACGTATCTGACTATAAAATATAGATTCTGAAATTTTATTCAACCATTTACTTAATTTTAAAATTAAGTATCCTTTTATATAATTATTTTTATAAATTGGAAAAATTAAAAGATAGTAATTATTAAAAATTATTTTCTTTGAAGTATATTCATAGCATTTATCTTTCTTAATTAGCTCTAATTCATTTTTATTAATTTCGTTGATATATTTTATTAAATGAAAATTTTTATCACATACATAAATATTAGATATGAATAGATCTTTTGATAAATATTTATAAAGTATTTTTTTTAAACCATAGAAAGTTGTTAACTCTTTCCCAAAAATAAGACCTGTTTCAATATCAGACTTTATTCGTTTTCCAATAGTTTCAGCTAAAGAAAAATAATTAGATAAATTGTTTTTTCTAAATGAAGAAATTGTTAAAAAAGAATTAAATCCTAAAGTTAATATAAAAAAAAGAAAAATAATTATTAAAACTATCCACCTATTTTGTTTCATATATTATTTTTTATTTAAATTTCCTATTGGATGGTAAAATAATTTTATCATAGATCTCATCAGAAGCTATTAAAATCGTTACAGGAAAGTCAAAACCTATTTTTAAGGCAGTTTCCAAATTAACAGCTATTTTAGGAGAAGGTCTGTCTATCATATTTACATCTCTTGGCTTTTTGCCTTTAAAAATTTGGATAGCCATATTAGCTAAAAAGTCACCCATTGCAGAAAAATCCATAGAAGAAAATCCCATCAATGCTCCTGCCTGTACATAAGATGAACCGTCTCTAGCAAAAGTAGGAATTTTATTTTTAATAAGTTTATTCATTAGTTTTTGTACATCGCTTTTAGTCCAATCAAAACAAACTAGTGAAGAAATAAAAAAAGCATCTATACCTTTAGAGATAAGATAATCAAGACCTTTATCACATTCACATAATTCTTCTGCTGTGCTTAATTTATTATACTCAATTAACTTAAATCCTTTTTCTTTTGCAACTTCTCTAGCATCTTTTAAATTTGCATATACTCTACCAGTTTTTGTATCAGAATACATAATGCCTAATTTTTTAAAATGAACCACATCATAAAAAATTTCAAACATTATTTTCCACCTATTGGGAACAACCCTTATTGTAAAATTATCTATACCTGAATCATGATAACTCTTAATAAAACCAGATGCCAGTGGATCAGCAACACCCATGGCTAAAATAGGCTTTTTACCATTATTTACCTTTAAAAGAGCTTGTGTTGCAGCAGTACCCATAGCAATAACAAAATCAATATCCTTTCTTTCCATTAATTCTCTTGCTCTTTGTTCATATTCAGGAACATGCTCTGGCTCCCAGCCCGGACTAAAATGTGCATTTGGTGGGAATTCTATCTTATTTCCCCATCCCTTTTCTTTTAAGCTTTGCTTAAAAGCATTATAAATACCATCATAAGCCCAAAATTGGCCTGCTTCTAAATATCCAATCCTAATTTTTTTTATTTTTGCCAAGCAATTATTATTTATAATAATGGGAAATATAATTAAAAAAAATATTATTTTTTTCATTTCTTATGCCTCTTTTTATGAACTAAAACTTTATATTTAATTTTATATAAAATATCTCCTCTATTTAATCTTACTACAATATTTTTCAACCTTTTTCCTGAAGTAAAAAATGTTGCTACATAACTTCCATTACTAAATATCTTAAAATTATTATTTTGTTTTACAAATTTATATTCATTGAAATTTCTAGCCAAATAAAAACTATCCAAATTGGCTATATTAGTGTTCATTTGAAATATAGCTTTTAAAGGGGAATTTTCTTTTTTTTGCAAAATAATTTGAAAAACATCATTAACATAATTATCATATCTAAATTTAAAAGGATAGATTATTTTATTTAAGAAACCAAAATTCAATGAAATATTGTGATAAAAATATATATCTAATTCAAAATTTTCTCCTTTAGGAACTTTAAAAGTTGCAGTAGTTCCTGCTTCATTTAAAGTTGAAATACCTTTTCCTTCAGAACCTTGTTGTATAACTAAGTATTCTCCATATTGGGGGAGAAAATCTCCGACATTATATTTTTTTAAATCTAAAAAAAACGATTGTTTTAAAAAAGAATTTTTAGACGATTTTGTAATATTGTAAGACAAGGGAGTAAAAGTTTTTTTTAACATTCCAGGAACAAGTACAGCCCTAAATTGAAAACAAATTACATTCTTACTTAAATTAAATCTAGCATTCTTTACTTCTGTTTTTAAAACAGCTTTTTTAATCTCTGAGAAAGACTTCCCCCTTGAATCAGGAAAATATTTTTCTATTAATTTTTTTAAAGCAACTATTTGCGCTTTTAAAGCAACTTTTTTAACTTTTAAATCTCCACAAGAATAACAAAAATTTTTTAATACAAATTTATGTGGTTTATACTTATTCCAACGATCCTTATTTAAGGAAACATCTCCTATAATACAAACTTCACCAAAATTTTTTCCATTTACATATCTTATATTTTGTAAATCTAATAAACTAGGTCCAATGTCTTTATAAAAAGATTTATATTTAGCTGAAATAAGAGTATCTTGAATACTATTCCAATATTTAGATAAAAGGCCAAATTTTAATTTTTTTTTAACTTCATCTGGAGCTAACGTCCGTATTTTATCATAACTTAAACAAAAACACTGGGACCTAGGTTTCATAATCTTTTGCAAAAATGCACAAGAACATAATATAAAAACGAAAAATATAATAAAAAACACTTTTTTCATCTTACAACTCAACACAAAGAAAAAGTATAAACAGTTGGTTGTTCCTTATTCCACGGACCCAACGCCAATTCTTCTGGCACTCCGTCAAAATTAATAAATGCTACATTATTCTTATCAATTTTATTTTGAACAGCCCAACATACAAATTCTTTTTCATCTACTTCTAACTTTAAATCTCTTACAGGATATTCTAAAATACTTTTTTCTGGCAACTTGCCAGGTTGACCAATACCCATATGTTTTATTTTAGCATTTCTCGCGCCAATCAAAACACCATCCCACTCCTCATTAGCAGGATTAATTTCTAACCATAAACCCAAACCAGGAACAGCATACGGTTTAATTTCATAGGGCAAAGATAGTTTTTTAAAAGGAAGATGAATTTTTGCCACTACTTTAGTAGCAAAAGAAGAGTCTAAGGATACAAAATTTATATTTTGCCAAATAAAGGGCAATTCTTTTTTAAACTTATCTACATCACTACTTTTAATCAATACAATTACATTTAAGTCTTCTTTTTTAGCTAAAAGAAGCAGAGTTAATCCTTGTAAAGTAGATTTAACTTTAAAATCACTTTCATTACCACAAATAATCCATGCTTTATATTTTCCACTAGTAAGATCATTCTTAGAAGATGCCCAGCTCATATTTTGTAAATCATCTTTCCAAAAATGACCTTCTACATCTAATCCATAATTTTTTAATGTTAAAAATATTTCCTTAGCCTTATCCTCATCTTTGTTTAACATAGTAAAATAAACTTTTGAAGACATAAATACTCCTTTTTATGCTCTTATTATCCTAAGTTAATTTTATCTCCATCTATCTTTACCTTTTGCCTTGCTAACATTATTAAATTTTTGGATTTTATCCATAATAAGTTAGAAACAAGATATTTTATTCTTTTCGCATTTGTAATTTTAAATTTACTTATCCACTCTACACTACTTTCTAAAAACTTTAATAGTTCTTTCACATGAAATTCTATTTTCTCAAACTTTAAGAACAAATTTTTTCCTTTTTGTTCAATAATATTAGCCACCAGATATAATTTCTTAAAAGATCTTATATTTATATCCTCAGATTCTATTTCTAAATTTTTACACTTTATAGAAACAATATCATTTTTTATACTATAATTAATATAAGGAATATTTAATTTTTTTTCAACAGATTCATGACTTAACACATGTACAATATAAGACTCTGAACCATGAAATAAAATCACTTTATCATATACATTTGGAACTAAAAAGCATCCTGGAGTTAAATAAGCTCTATAAATGCCATTATCTGTTTGTATTAAAAATTCTGAATCACTTTCTTGTTTTAAAACCATTCCTTCTTCGAATTTCTGCTTATTAAGGACACTAACATCAAACATAATAAACTCCTATTCCATAATCATAACTTTAGTTTGACTTGGAGCAATTTGAGATCCTCCATAAACATTAGGATTATCTCCGTTTTGTAATACACTACAACCAAAATAAACTGCTGGTTGTCCTTCTATTTTTACCTTTTGACTACAAGTGGCATACTTTGCCGGGCCTTTTATCTTACTTGAAACTATTCCTCCCCCACTTCCAGGCTCATTTCCTGAAGATTGGGCTATAACTGTTTTTTTACTTAAAGCTACCTTCCCACAAATTTTGACTTTTTTAGAACAAGTATTTCCTTTCGCTTGATTACACATAGCAATATTTACATAAGCCATAGGTACAGTCCCAGAAGGAGATGGAGTTTTACATACATCTGGAGCTCCCTGACATATTCCACCTTGCTTAGTAGAAGCAAACATAACTAAACAATCCCCCTTTACTCTTTAATTTTCCAATCTTCAGCTTTCATAAGTTCTCTGTCTGTTTTTTTTACTTTTTCCATATTTGCTCTAAACCAACTTGTTTTTTCATCATTTACTCTATGAAAGTTGCTTCCCTGTAAATTTGTACTTGAAAAGTTTGAACGTCTTATATCAGCATGAGAAAAATCTACATAACGTAAAACACTCTTTTTGAAATTTGTTTCTATACACCTAGCTTTAACAAAAATGCTTTCTGAGGCTTCAACACTTTGAAAACTAGCCTTTTCCAAATTAGCCTCTTCAAAAAAAGATTTTTCTAAAAAAGACTTATCAAATATAGAATTCTTTAATATTGCTTTACTAAAATCAGCAGCCTCTGCTTTAATATTTTTAAAAACTACATTTTGTGCCTCTATTTCTCTACAATCTGCTTGCTTTAAGCAACATCCTTGAAAATTTACCTTATGCAAAACAGCTTGTCTAAAATCAACATCAACAAAAAAACATGTGCTTAAATCTAATTTTGACATGTTCACTCCAATCAAACTAGCTAATTTAAAATCTGAATACAAAAAATTGTTAGAAGAAAGGTCTATTTTTTCTAAATCAGCTTCTAAAAAATTACAATATTTAAAATCATTCTCTTCTATAAGAGTATCTTGAAATATTGATGACCTAAAATTTATTTTTTCAAAATCAGAAGAAAATAAGTTAGAATCTTTAAAAAAAGAAAAAGATAAGTTACTATCTTTAAAAACAGATTTAACAAATAAAGTTTTTTCTATTGTACTTTCGTTAAATATAGAATCAATGACTTTTATTTTTTCAAAAGTTATATTTAATAATGTAGACTCAGAACAAACAACATTTTCTAACAAGCAATTTTTAAAAAGAACTTGTTCTAAAATACTATTATTAAAAGAAGTAGATTTAATAGTACAGTCTATAAAATGAACATTTTTTAATATCAAATCTGAGAAATCAAAATTTACAAACTCTAAATTTGATAATAATAAATCACATAATTCTTTATTTTTTTTTCTTAAATTAATTAATTCGTCTATATCTTTAATTTTTTTCATAAACAGTTCTACCTAAATTACATTTTTTTATAAAAAATTTGTTATGATTCAGATTAAATAAATTACTTTCAAACATATTGTTTAATTCAAAGGAAACATTATCTAAAAAACAATTATAAAAATCTGACCTCATGCAATCACATATTTTTATCTTTGAATCAATAAATTTACATAAATCAAATCTAATTTCTTTCATGCAATTTTTTAAGAAAATATTATTTTTAAATTTTGATTTACTAAAAACCGAATTATTTATATTACAGTTTTCAAAATGACAATTTATAAACTCAGAAGATATAAAAGAAACTTCCTGTATACTAGATTTTAAAACTACAACATCTTTTAAAATAGTTTTGTCATCACCATAACTAGCATCTAAAATAATATCGTTGCATTTTAAATCTCTTATTGTGCAACCTTCTAAACAAGAACCATTTAGATTTGAATTTATAAAAATACATTTTTGAAAGAAAGAATTAGAAAAATCACAATCAGTTATTATAGAATCATTTAATTGCAAATTATTAAATTTATTTTGTATTAAAATATTTTTTTCACCTTTACACTGATTTAGGTTAACATTTGAGAATATACTTTCTTCAACATTTATATAAAATAATTTGTTTTTATTAAATTCAACATCTTCAAAGCTAGACTCTATAAATTCTATATCTTTTATTACGCTATCTGTTATATTTATGTTATTTAATCTTATTTTTTCAATAAATCCATTTTCTATATTAGATAATTTAAGATTTAAATTCTTAAAGACTGAATTACTTATAAAAAAATTATTCAAATCTATCTTAAAAAAAGAATATTCAAATATTGAATTATCTATATTGATATTATTTAACTTACTATCTTTAAAAGTTAATTTACTAGCAATACTATTCTTAAAACTAATATCTTGTAAACTTGAATTTAAAAACAAACAATCATCTAAAACACATTTTTCAAATCTAACTCCCTTTAAAATTTTATTAGAAAAATCTATTCCCACTAAATAAATATTATAAAATTCTTTATCATTTTTCAAAATTTTCTCAACTTCATCAGAAGATATTTTTTTCAAATTACTATTTAAATCAGATTTAACTTCTGGTTCTATTTTAGAGAAGTCTATTTGCTTTTCAACTATATTTTTATTGAAAACATCTTCTGCCTTTTTTAAACACAATAACTCCTCTTTTATTTTTTTGTTATTTTCTTGGATTTCATTAAAGTATATAACATCTACTTCATCTTCTATTTCTAACTTATATTTTAACTTATAAACTACTCTATAAACTAAAACTACCAAAAATTTTTCTGGGAAAAATATAAGTGTATCTAAATTTATATTTATTTTTTTTATTTCATTATTTTTCAATAAAAAATAACACTCCAATTCTTTACCTGGCAATTTAAATTTTATTTCCCTTTTGGTAGGATGACCATTTTTAATAACAATTTCTTCACTTCCTGTCCAAAAACCAGAAATACGTTGATCTAATGGTGCTAAATTAAATATCTCTAATTGCATATCAGGTGGATAGGCTGGCCAATACTTTTTTATATAGTTACTATCATATGTCCCTAATTTATCTCTGTTTTTAAAAAAATCTATTTCACTAGGAAATAAATCTCCTTCCAACTTTTTCTCTTTATTATCTACCTTTATATAAACTTTTTCTTTATCTTTTAAAAAAGAAGAGAACCTTCCATAACATAAATATTCTCCTTTTAACTTAGGCATTCCATTGTCTAAAGGTGCTTTTTGACAAAAGTCAGCCACCAAACTCCATATCTCTTCTCCTAAAATAAATTTATCCTCATCAATATGATAACCAGCTAAAAAAGTTCCTACCCACCAATTATCCTTTCCCCTACTTAAAGTCCTTTCAAGTAAAAAAAATGTATTATCTATATTTTTATTTATCATGATATTTTTGTATTACTTTTAATAGTTGTATTTTTACCTCTTATTTTAAGTGTACCTTTAGCTCTCATTGCGATACTATTTGAAGAACGAACAGTGAACTTCTTACATTTTAATACTATTGAACCATCTTTTTTTAAAATTAAAGAAGAATCTCCACATTTTAGCTCAATATTCTTTTTAGCTACTAACTTTATGGTATCTTCTGCCTTGTTTGTTATAGATTTATTTACTTCTATACCAAGATTTCCTTTTCCAAGTTTAATAAAGTCCACTTTTAAATCAGGTTCTGTAGAATAATTTGTAGATATATTTATTTCTCCTCGAGAAAAAATTTCCATACGACCTTTCTTATTCTCAGAAAAATACATATCTATAGCATTTTGTACTCCCTTCACTCCATTTTTTTGAGTCAAAGAAATTTCTTTTTCTAAAAGAGTCAAATAAGACTCTTTATATTTATCAACTTTATCCACTCTGTTTAAAATAATATCCCCATGAGCTGTATTTGTTATATTTTTAGTTGTATAAGTAAAAATATTTTGCGCATTCATTGAAATATTTTCAGGCGTCCACATATTAATCCCATCATCTGCCAATACATCTATGACTCCTTTTTTAGCACATAATAAAATATTTGGCGTACTTTCTTCTAATTTAACTGTATTAATGTTTGTTGGTCTTGTACTATCTTTAACAAAATTTTTAACTTTTCCCATTAATCCTTCTGCATGACGAGGACAAGAAGACAACAATGTAATCCCATATGCAGTTGGAAAAACAGGAGCAGTTAACATTCTTTTTTCATTATCTATATTAAATATTGCCAATTTACTACTTCTAATTAACTTTGCAACAAGAGCTTCTTTAAAAGAAAATGTTATGCGTTCTGAAACTCCATATGGCAATTTAACTCTTAATTTAGATTTTTTTAAAGTATCTTTTGCTAAATAAGAAAATACTGTAAGATAAAAAGGAACAATAGTTCGCATTAAAATATCCGAAGTCAAAGATTTTGCATCTTCTATGTTATCAGCTCCATTTAAACGCTGTCCTTTTAAAATAGCATTTATTTTTTCGTTTACAAGCATACCTAGACTAACCTGTAACAAGGGAAAACACACTAAATCTATAAAAGAACCTACCGCTCCTCTTTGAAAAGTAATATCAAACTGACTATTTCCTGTTAAACTAGTTAAATCCCATGATTTAGTTAAAATTTCTTCACCAAAAAAATCAGAACGACATAATATAGCTGCCTTCTCTTTAACAACCTCATCCTTTTTTATTGAAGGAGAAGGAGTTGAAATAGAAACACATTTATGGCCATCTCTGTCACAAAAACTTAACTGATTTCCTCCTGCAGTTTTTACTCCACCAAGTATATTATTTTCCTTATTAACTATACTAGGAGTCTCTATATTAGGTACAGCGCCTGCTATTACAGGTCTATCTGGATCTCCATCAATAAAAGCCAATAAGACTTCTGTACCTTTTCTTAAAGGAAAATACATTCCTTCTCTTTGGCCAGCATATGGCTGCATCATTCTTAAAGGAGCAGATCTTTTCCCTTCCTCTGCTCCTGAAATATCAAATGGTAAAACAACTTTATATCTTCCTTGGTCATCAATTTCAGCATATTCTCCACTTCCCTCTGCATCTATTTTAGCATTTAAAAAACCATAAAATTTTGGTTTTTCTTTATATTCCTCTGACCTAAACTGTAATCCAGCATCTATAGCTTCAAATTCATTTCTATAATAATTCTCTTTTTCAACTCCTCTTAAATCAATAGATAGCCCATTTATTAAATAAGCTGCTTGTGATCCTTCATGATAAGTATTTATTACTAAATAGCGCTTATTAAAATCTTCTCTATAATGATTTTTTAAATCAAAAAAATATCCTGGCCTTATATATGGTACTGTGCTTTGACCTTTAAAAATTTTCTCCCTACATTTTAACGCTTCAGCCTTAATTTTTGCTAAACGCTTACCCTCGCTTGTATTCTTAAAATGTTCTCCATATTGATAAATCGTACCCCATCCATTTTCAGTAATTTCATATTCTCCTTCTAAAACACTTGAAGGTTTTTCATAATCATAATTTCTTAAACGTAATTTTTGGGGCATTCTTTTTTGTTTACAATAAAACCCATGAACCACTTCTTCTCTATGAATATTGTCAAGCCCAGAAGGTTGAGCATAAGTTAACTCACTTCCTTCTGAAAAAACATTATGCCCCATCATAGTATCTGTAATAATTAATTTTTCACTACTTTCCCCTTGCTCAAAAAAATAATACATACCCTCTCTTGCTAACCAACGTTGGAAAAAATTAAGATGTGTTTCATTATACTGACACACATATTCCAGTGATTCATAATCTTCTTGCACCCTAAATTCAAAATCTATGTCTAGTAATCCGCCATCTTTTAAAATCTTTTTTAAAATCTCGGGAACATTTTTATTTAAAAAAACTTGATTATGATAAATTTGAGACAACCACCAAAGCCTTGGCACAAGAACTGCCCTATAAAAAGTATATTCTCCATAAAAATGAAGTTGATCAAATTCTTCTAAGATACCATTATATAAAACAACACTATCTTTTCTAAAAATCTTAAATTGAACTAGGCTTTGTAATATGTTCTCTAAATTTAAATTTTTTTCCCTTGAAATTAGTTCTATTTCGAATTTATACCACTTAGATAAACCTTGTTCTCCATTAAATCTTACAACTTGAAAAGTATCTGCAGGAAAATCAAGTGATACAAATGCAAAACGTCTTTCATTTTGCATTTTATTCTCCTTTGGTCAAAATATATTATCCCTTTCAATTCTACTTGATATTTTAAAAATAAAAACACTATCTTAAATCAAACCGAATTGAAGCCACTTTTACCACCAATAAAATCACCTTATCTTTCAAATTTATGATTAAAAAATTAACCCAACGTCAACACTGTTACTTGGCTAGGAAGAAGACATAAACCTGGAGCATTAGGAGACATACCCAAAGAATTTTGTCCTGTAACACTAGTAAGCCTTTGTGCTGGCATTCCATCTACTAAAATAGTAAAACAACCAACTTTATAAGTAGCTTGTCCATCAATAAGATGAGAAGAAACACCGCCCATTACACCACCCTCATCTCCATTACTCATAAGTCCCATAGATAGTTGATTGACTACAGGCATACAATCTACCAACACATTATAAGCTGCTGGAGTACTTGTAGCAGTCATAGCCATATCTGGATATGGTATGCTTACAGTGCCATTAACTGAAGGAGTCAGGCAAACATCTGGAAACCCCAGATCCATTCCTGCTCCCATACTAAGCATAAACATAATATTTTCTCCTTTTTTTCGGGTTTATCCTTTGGAAACACTTTGTGTAATTTCTTCAATTATCCTAAATGAATCTGTTCTGCATTTATGGTAACAATCTCCTCTGCCATGTGAACTGCATCTTTAGATTGCATGGTAAGTGTATCTTTCACAAGGTATCTAGCTGAGCCGGTTTGGACTTCATCTAAATCTTCTACAAAACGAAAAGAATCTTTTACTCTTTGGGTAAATCTGCGACATATATTCTCTACAGAAATAGCTACCATTTTAAATCGCTTCACTTGGGTATGAAAAAAATTTCCAATAAAGGAAAACTTTTCTATAGATGCCTCTCCTTTATTGGCATGAACTGAAATTTTATCTGAAGCCAACATCATATTCTCATTTGTAGCTAAAGAAATGTTTTTATCAGCAGCTAAAGAAAATTCTCCATCTTTTATATTAAAACTCACATTACCTTTAAAAGCAATTTCTGTTTTTTGTTTTTTTTCATTTTTTCTCTTTAAAACAGACAAAATAAAGGATTCACCTTTACTACCTACAGTAAGTAAAACCACATCTCCCTCCTGAGGCTGAACCAAGCAACTTACTGCCTTTTCTGACACTACTTCTCCAAAATCAGTCCTAACTAGATAAGCCTCTTCTTTAAGAGAAACGACCTTTCCATATTCCATAGCCACATAAGAGATATCTAAATTTCTTGCCAGATTATCCATTACTCCTCCTAAAAATAGGTTTGCAAATAAATACCTAAAAACTCCTTAAATGAGGGCAAAAAGTCATCTTGTTGATTATCAAAGTAAAAGTTAACTAAGTATCATCACAATAGTCTGACCTGGAGCAACTGTAGTCCCTAAGCAATTCATATTACTACCGTTTTGCCCAGTAGAACTCGTTAATCTTTGAGCTGGAGAACCCTCAATAAATACTTTTGTGCTTCCTGATTGAAAACGAGTAAGACCCATAATTTCACCTGAAACCACTCCCATTTGAGTACCTGCTTCATCACCATTACTAAGAGGTATCTCTGTGCTTAAATTTACAGAAGGCATTCCTGAAGCAAAAACACTTTGAGCAACTGTGGAAGGATTGCTTGTAGCACAATCTGAAATATTTACATAAGGAGTTGGAACAGGTGCACCTGCAGCAGCAGGAGTGTTGCATACATCTGGAGTGCCAACATTTTTCCCACCCTCTGTGGACAAAAGAAACATCTACAAACCTCCTTTTTTAACCCATGTGAATCTGAGAGGCATCTATCTTAATATTCTCTTTAGCTCTATGAATTGTATTTTTTGTTTGAACTATCATTGCTTCATCAACTAAAGTTCTCATAGATTTTGCCTGTACCTCTTCATGCCCTGTTATATAACGATAAGAAGATTTCAATCTTTGAACCATTCTCTTAAATATTGAATCCACGCTATCTGCCATTGCCTTTATTTTTTGCACTTTTGCCTCAAATATATTACCTAAAAACTTAAAGTGGTTCAGTAAAAAATTTCCTCTTCGAGCACTGAGATTAAAATCTTCAGAACTAATTAAAACTTCATTTGAAGATAAAATTTTAATATTTTCCATAGACCGTATATTAAGATTCCCTTTTTTAGAAACTATTTCAACAGAACCTTCAAAAGCAACTTCTCTTGGAGAAAACGATTCTTTACTGCGTTCAAGTATAGCCAAAATATAAGCAGGTTCTGTGCCATCAGCATACAATAAAACCTTATCTCCTTTCATTGGAGTAATAAGACAAGTTTCAGCTTTTTTAGCCTTAAAATATCCAAAAGAAGTAATTACAGAAAAAATTTCTCCTTTTACTTCTATTATCTTACCTGCTTCCATCATTGATATTGATTCTGTGTTATCCATTATTTTTGCTATACTCTCCATAAATAACTCCTTTTATTGCTTGTTTGTTTTAGGAGTGAATTTAATCTATATTTAAACTTGATTTCCAATTTTCTGCTTCTGCCAAATCCTTATCTGTCCACCTTATAGATGAACGTCCTATGGATTTATCCCAAACCACTCCATCCACTTCTGTTTTATGCATCTTAGCCCAATAAAGATTGGCAAACGATAAATCTGCAGACTTTAAATTAGCATATGAAAAATCCACATAGGAACAATTAGCACCTTTAAAAGAAGTAGAAACACATTTAGCACAAACAAATCTTGATTGCTCTAAATTAGCATCAGAAAAATCAACTAGAGTAACTACTCCTTCATCAAAACATGCCTGAAAAAGATCAGCCTTTCTAAATATTGCTCGCTCTAACTTTGCTCCCATAAACACAGTTCGCCTAGCTGTGGTATTTTCAAAGTTTACCTCTTCCAAATTAGCATTTAAAAAATTCGATTGAGAAATATCAGCCTTTTTAAAGTTACAACCTTTTAAATCAGAACCACCTACTTGAGCCATTATAAACTTACATCCACTAAAGTCTTGTCCTTGCAAAAAAGAATCTCGCATAAAAGTTTTAAATATTTTAGCCCCTCTAAGTACAGTATTTTGAAAATCAACCTGAGTAAAAATAGTGTGAGAAAGATCAGTTCCACTTAAATTAGCACCCTTTAAATTAACCCTAGTTAATACTGCTCTGGAAAGATTACTATTTTCTAAATCTATCCCTTCCAAATCTGAATCATTTATAATTATATTCTTCAAATTTCCAAATCTTAATTCAGCTCCTTTAAGTTTTACCTCAATCAATACAGCTTCACTAAGTACTGCATTATTCAACTTAACTCCACTTAAATCTATCTCTATCCAAATCACTTCAGTAAGATCAGCTCCTTCCATTATAGTATCCTGAAATTTACATCCATTAAAACCAGTCTTCTTGATCTTACAATCTCTTAAATCAGCACCACTAAAATCCACATTCTCAAATCTAACCCCAGTAAAATCAAGACCTCGTAAATCCATACCTCGTAAATCTTGATTTTCTATAGTCTCATCTCTTTTTATAGCTTCAAGAAGTTCTTCTCTAGTCATGGATAGTCTGCTCTCTTCCTTCAAGTTTTGTTTTTTTAAGGTTTGTATTTTCTAAATTTATATTTTTTACCTTTGTTTTATAAAATTCTACTCCATAAAGGTTTGCCTTTTTTAAATTTGTATTATTAAGTCTTGCTTTCCGAAGCGAACCTTGAAAGAGATTTATTCCCTCCATATCTGATTTTGAAAAATCAGACCTTTCAAAACGAGCTTTCTTAGCGCATACACCTCTCAAAGAACTTCTAGAAACATCACACTCCTGAACCAATGTTTGATCAAGCAAACTACCTTTAAAATCAGAATCAGATAACTTTGACTTCATCCAACAAGATCTATTTGCCTTTGCTCCCACAAAATCTGATTCTGAAAAATCAGATTTATTAATAATTCTACTATTATAAAGGTCTGCTTTAATAAACTTTGTCTTATTTGCCTTTACCTCTGTAAATATAGTAGAGCAAACTTTACTTTCAGAAAAATCACTTTCTTCTAATGATGCCTTAGAAAATAAAGCTTTTTTAAAATCAGCACCAGTAAATATTCCTTTTGAGGCCTCAACTTGCAAAAATACTCCACCATCAGCTTTAATCTCTTTTCCCTTAATCCCTTTTAATTTTGCCTCAATAAAAGATATTCCTTGAAGATCTGCCTTAGAAATATCTGCTCCTTCAAAATCTGCTTTTTCTGCAAACACCTCTCTAAGATTAGCTCCTCTAAGATTAGCATTTATAAATTTTGCATTATCAAAAATACCTTTTTCCAAATTGGCATTTTCCAAAGATGCATTTGAAAAATCTGTATTACTAGCGATTGCTTTACTAAAATTTGCATTATTAAGAGATGATTCTTTAAAAATTGTACCTTCAAGCAAAGATGAACTAAAATCTGCACCATCTAAATGAAGTCTAGATAAATCTACACCAGAAATGTCTTTTCCTGCAAAGCTTTCACCTTTATTATAAAGTTCAATGACTTTTTCTCTAGTGAGTTTTTCATAATATTCTTTTAACTTTATATTATCTGCTATCAATTCCTTAGCCCAATTAGGTTTATAATCTGTTTTAGAAAATAACTCTTCAGTATTTTGAATTTTTTGCTTTGCGTCTTGTAGTTTTACCTGTGCATTTTGTAATGCATTTAAATGAGTATTTTCTATTTCTTCTAGAATTTTTTTAGAATTTTCTGTTAAAAAACCTGAAGATTCTAATTTCATTTTAGTTTTTTTGATAATATGACTTAATTTTTCTCTAGCAGAAAAAATAAACTCTTCTGAGGATTTTTTACTTTCTTCTGAGTCTTTAGTAATATCTTCTAAAGTTTTATCAGACACGCCAATTTTTCTAAGTTTATCTTTTATATTAGCAATTATTTCATTTTTTAAATTTTTTAATTCTTCAATTTTTTCTGTATTTGTATCTTTTTTTATAACATTGTTAACTCTTTTAGATACTAAATCAAAGCTAAATAAAAATTCTTCTTCAAGATTAATATTCTCTGCTTTGGCTAAATCAATAAGTTCTTTCTTTATATCTGGTCTTATCACGCTCAAAAACCATTTCCGAAGGTCTATATTTTTAGATTTCATTAAAATAATATTATTAATTTTGTCTGGCATTACAATAGAATCTAATTGTGAAAATTTTTCTTTACATGCCTGAATATAGTCTACTGAATATTCAGGGATCAAAATACAAGACGCCTGTTGAAGCAAAGACTCAGTATTTTTATCCACCTCTTCTTTAGGATTACTAATAACAACCACCAAAGCTATATCCCAAATTTCCTGATGTAAAAGCAATGCTTCAAATTCTTCCTTTACCACAACTACAATGCCTTCTACTACTGCAGTTGAAAGCAGATAATTTTTTTCTTTAGAACCAGGGACTAAAACATCTTTTGAATTATCTGGTATTATATCTGGCCTTATAACAAGTTTTTTAAGAGTGTCCTTTTCAAAATAAGGTATGACCAAACCTTTAGGTATAAAAATCTCCTCTTGGTCAAGCCCCCATAAACTACCCTTATATTGTCGGTCTTTTTGATTAAAACCCAACCATGCCCACTTTACAGTATAGTCAGAAAAACCTATTTTAGTCAGAATCTCCATCTTTTCTTTATCTTTAAGAAGCTGAAGACGACATTCTTGTAAAAACTCCATTCCTGATAAAAGCCACGGATCTTCTTTTTTATCAAGAAAATCTAAAAAATCCTTTATTTCAACTATCTTATCTTTTATTCCTCCTTTTAAACCAGCTTCAAATTTTGACTTAATTTCCTCTTTTGAGGCTTGCACATTTTTATTTATAGCATTAAGTTCTTGTCCAAAAGTTTTTACCGTTTCTTTAATTTTTCCTATATTTTCTTGCATAGTATTTTTCATATTTATTGATTCAATCTTAACTATATGCCCAAATTCCTCTCTAAGTCCTTGCAAGTCCAACTCTGTCTTTCCAAAAAATTGCTCTGAGTTTTCTATGTTTTCTAAAGCTGATTTTATTATTTCATTAGGAGTAAAAGATTGCTTTGGCCTTTCTCCAAGCCCTCTTAAAATTGAATCATTTATTTTTTTAGGCAGTTCTTTTAGCTCTTTTTTGGCTATTTCCAATTCCTTTTCAGCTTTTTTAAGCATGACTTCTGCTTCCTGAACCTCAGGAAGATCATCTATTTCTCCTTTTCGCTTTTTTTGAAAAATTTTATAATAATAATCTATATCCTTAGCATTATCCAATAAATTCTCTGTAGCAACAAATATATGAAGCACATCAAGCGCCTCATCATCTAACACTTCTACAGTGCCTCTCCAAAGAGCAATACCTTTTAACGCATGAGGAAATAAAATAAGGGTATCTATTTTGGTTTCTACTTCTTGAAATAAAGTCTCTCCTTCTGGATTATCTAAGTCTTTAAGTTTATTAACAAAACATTTCTGTCTAAGAGCAGGAATTTGGGAGACTATTTTGGGCCTCTCAGGATGCATGTTCTCAATAAAAAACTCCTCTCCCCCTCTAAAAAAACCATCCCTTTGTTGATCCTCCGATGCACAATTAAAAAAACTCCAGTCCATGTCCTCAGGATAAAAGGGCCATCTTTCTCTAAGCCATTTTTTATCATAAGTCCCTTGCTTTTTAAAACGCTGAGGCCACATCATATCAATGGGGGCAAAGCAAATAGGATTTGGTCTATCTGCTGGCGATCCTATTAAATGATCAGGGTCTTCTAAATTAGGTAAAGGAACTATCTCTCTACCATTAGGAAGAATAACAGGATCTATACCCTTTCCTAATGGATTCATTTTATACTCTTTTCCACCAAAAGCCCTGTCCCAAGTAATAGGCATTTCTTTAAAGGGCTTAGGCTCACTAATAATACTAATACCACCCTTTCTCTCCCAAAAACGATCTCCAAATACAGCCAACTTTTTTCTAATTCCTTTTATACCAAAGCCAACTGTTGATACCTTAGCAGTCCCTTCTGGAGGAAAACAACTACCATAAACGATTATTTCTCCTTTTATCTTGGGCATTCCAGAGTCAAGAATAGCTTCTTTCCCCAAATAAGATTGAACAAATTTCCACATTTCTTGTTCACTTAAAGGATAATTTGGCTTATCAAAGTCAAAAAAGATAAGAATACTTATAACCAAATAACACTTATTCTCAATTTCAAATCGATTTAAAAGTAAACCATGATGAATATCTTTTATAACTCTCACAACCAATCACCCTTTATTATAGTATAAACAGTATCTACTCGCTTTATACATAATCCTATAGGAGTTAATTTAAAAATATAGAGCTACTAGCCTTTGCTATTATTTGACCTGCTTGTGCTATCATATTTCCAGCTTTATTTATATCTATCTTTTCTGTTTTTTGAATATAAGTGCCTATTTCTGAAATCTTTTTACCTCCGTCTATAATTTGATCACTAAACTTAAATATATTTTTTTCAACTTTTGATATTTTTTTCTTTGTATCAGAAATTTCTGTTTCTATTTCATTAATTTCTTGTTTTACTTGCTTAAATCTAGTTTCTACACGTTTTATTTCTTCCTTTATTTTTTTAGAAAGAACATCAAACATACTATACATTTCTTTAACAATTTCTTCTTTGGCCTTAGCTATTTTTGTTTCAGTACCAATATTGCTAATAGATTTTTCATTTATTTCTTTTTTTTCCTGAATAATATTTATTTTGTTTTGTATCATATTTATATTATTTTGAATTTGTGTAACTTTTTTTATTTTTAACTTCACTTCTTTAACCGTACTCTCTACCTTACTTTTTTCATAAATCCATTTTTCAGGAACATGAATATCTACCTTTCCACCTAACAATACATCATTAGAATTTCCAATAACTATTGATGTATCTGATCCTCCTACTACTTCTGCTTTTACTCCGCCGACCCTCATCTCTAAACTTGCGCCAGTATCTATTTTAAGTCCATCTCTTTCTGCCAGCACTTTACCCCAGACATCTTCATAATCTTTATCCTTGTCATCATCTCCATCTCCACCACTATTTTTTAAAACCCCTTCAACTGCTTTATATTGTTTTATAACATT
This sequence comes from Desulfonauticus submarinus, assembly GCF_900104045.1. NCBI lineage: Bacteria > Pseudomonadati > Thermodesulfobacteriota > Desulfovibrionia > Desulfovibrionales > Desulfonauticaceae > Desulfonauticus > Desulfonauticus submarinus. The sequence goes on along the minus strand of NZ_FNIN01000001.1, from coordinate 176,814 downwards.
ATTTTCCAAATCCTTAAATGGATTTCCAGAAGCTCCAAGCCTAATAGAAGTATTAGCAGTAGGGCTGTGAAATAATATCCTTTGTTTTCCTTCTTGATCCTCCATATGAATTGTATTGCCCCCGCCAGTGGTAATTTGACAAGTAGTTTGATTCTCTGCTGTTACAAGAGAAGGGGTCTCAGGATTGGGCACAGCTCCTGCGATTACTGGGCGATCTGGATTGCCATCTATAAAGGTTAAAAGAACCTCTGTGCCCTTATGTAAAGGAAAATGCATGCCATGGTTATTTCCTGCATAAGGTTGCAACATCCTTATCCATGCTGAGGCCTTACCATCTTTTCTGCCCGATATATCAAAAGGCAATATCACTTTATATCTACCTTCTTCATCTAGCTCTGCATATTTGCCACTCCCAGATGCATCTATTCTGGCATTTAACGTGCCAACTATTTTGGGATTTTTTGTCATTCTCTTAGGACGAAATTGTACATTTGCAGGAATTGCTGTAAAATTATTCCTATAAAATACCTGTTTTTCACGATCTGAGAGATCATCTTGAATCCCACTTACCAAATAACCTGTTTGGCTACCTTCATGGCTTAGTTCAATGGTAAGATAACGCTGATTAAAATTTTTACGATAATGATTTTCTAGCTCAAAAATATAACCAGGTTGTAAATAAGGAACCGTACTATCTCCTATAAATTCCTCTCTTCTGCACAAAAGCTCTTCTGCTCTTATCTGAGCAAGACGATTTCCTTCTTGTGGAGTTCTAAAGTGATCTCCATAATAATATACGTCTCCTATACCTTTTGGATCTATTTCTGCACTTCCTACAACTTCTAACGAAGGCTTTCTATAATTATAATCTCTTAATAAAACTTTTTTAGGCAATGTATTATATCTACATATAAACCCTTGCACTATTTCATTTCTATGTCCTGCTCCAAGTCCTGATGGAGGTGAATATATTACTCTCTTCCCTTTGGGATTTTCAGTATGTGATATAAAAGTATCTGTAAATATTACCTTTTCTTTTTCATCTCCTTGTTCAAAAAAATAATATATACCTTCTCGTTCACACCATCTACTGATAAAATCAAAATGGCTTTCTCCATACTGACAAACATACTCCAAAGGTTTATACTCTTCTTGTAAGCGAAATTCATAGTCTACTTCTGTAAGCCCAGCATCCTCTAATACCAATTTCAAAATCTCTTGCACATTTTTATTAAGAAACACTTGATTGTGATGAGTAAGAGTTAAATACCATAATTTAGGGACTAAAATGGCTCTATAAAACACATATTCATTAATCTTTTGCAGTTGCTCAAAATTGGATATAATACCATTAAAACTAACATCATCTCCACCATCTCTATGAATAATAAATTTTCCTCTATGCTGCACAACACTACTTAAATCAATATCTAACCTATCTGTAATCAAAGTTATCTCAAACCGGTAAATCTTACTTAACCCTTCTTCACCTTTAAACTCCACCACACCAAAAGTATCTTTTTCCAGAGCCCTGGAGATAAAAGAATATTTTTTATCCTTTAAATATGCCACTTAAGTACCTCCTTATTGAGCCCTATCTTTTTATATTTAAATAAACTTTTTAAGCTCATATTAACTACTTTTACAACAACTTTTCAAAATTTCAGAATTTTTTTCAATAAGAGTCTTTTTAATATTTGAGTCATCTAGCTTTGTATCTCCCATTATCGATTTATAAAAATCAACTCCATAAAGATTAGCTCCCCTAAGATCAGTATTTACAATTCTTGTTTTTCTAAGAGAACCTAAAAAAAGATTTATACCGCGCATATCAGCACTTTCTAAATTAGATTTAATAAATCTGGTTTTTTTAGCTTTTACCCTATAAAAATCTGTTTTTGTAAGATCACAGCCTTCAAAAATGCTCATTTCTATTTCACTTCCCTGAAACAAAGCGTCTGAAAGATTTGAATCTCTAAAACATCCTTGATGCATTTTAATATTTCTAAAATCTGCTCCAGAAAATTGAGCATTCTTACCCATTCTTGCCTTACTTAAATCAGCACCAATAAACTTTACTTGCTCTCCTAAGGCTTCGTAAAATAAAGTGGAATTAAATGATGCTTTGGAAAAATCTGTTCTATTTAACAAAGTTTTCTTAAAAAGACACTTTTCAAGTCTACTCTTTTTACAATCCACTTCACTTAGATCAGCACCTGTAAATACACACATGTATGCATATACATCTGAAAATTGAATTTTTTTCATATTTGCTTTTTGAAACACGCTCATTTTTAAAACAGAATTAGTAAAATCTGTCTTTTCCAAATCTGCTTCTGTAAATATCCCCTGCGAAATATTTGCATTTCTTAGTATAGTTTCTTTAAATTTTGCCTTTATAAATACACTTTTTTTCATATTTGCTTCTGTCAGCAATGCTCCGCTAAAATCTGCCTCGTTAGCAAGAGTTTGATTAAATATAGCTCCTTTTAAATTACAATTACAAAATTTTGTTTTTCGACATTGAGCATTTGTGAGATCTATTCCTTCAAAATCAAGACCTGAAAGATCAAGATCTGAAAGAATAGCTCCTTTAAGAGAGCGATTTTTTTGATATTTTTCAATAACTTCTTCTCTGGTAAGCTTTTTTAATTGTTTAGGATCAATTCCAGCCTTTTCAAATTTTTTCTTAAGTTCCTCTGGTACTTCTCCAGCTTTAAGCTTGTTTAACTTTTCTTTAGCTGCTTCAGCTTTTGTTTTTGCTTGTTTATATTTTTCCTCTGCTTCTTCTCCCATCTGCAGAACCTTTTGAGTGGCAGAATCCATTTTTTTCTCAATCTCAGGAGTTAGACATCCTTTGGAACTTAGTTCATTTTTTTGTTTATTAATACTTTTAGCGATATTTTTGCTAGATTGAACAAAACTGGGAGGCTTTGTTGTTTTTGAAACGAGCTTATCTGCACCTTTTCCTAATTGCTCCACAACTGAATCTTTAATCTTTTTTTCTGTTTCTATTTTGCTTAGTTCCAATTCCTTAATTTTTGGCTCATAAGAAGCTTTTATTTCTTTCATTAAATTATTAACTATGTCTTTAACATTTAACATCGGAAGTTTAAAACCTTCTGAAAGAGATGGTGGTTTTTCAGACTCAAGCAAAAGAGGCTCTAAGTAATGTGCCTTTGCAAATTCCAAAGGCAAAGCATCCATAATCCATTTTCTAATATCAATATTCTCTTTTACTAAATCAAAAATATTTTCTCCTTTTGGTAAATATAATCTAATAGCATCTGGATACACTTTTTTCCACTTATCCCATTTATCCTCAGGAAAATCTTTGGGAACTACCACCAAAAAACAAAGTGCTTTTTCCATATCTTCCTTAACTTCATCAGGAAGCTCTTCATCTGGCTCTCTTAGAACTACCACTGAACAAGCATCTCCTACTTCTTGTTCCACAAGCCATGCTTCTAATTCATCAGCTACTCTAATAATAGGAGCTTCATCATCAATAGCAGATAAAAATAAAGGCTCTCTATCTGATCCAGGCATAAGGAAATCATTGCTTGGATCATTATATTCATCAGGTCTTACCCAAAAACGCACAAGAGTTGCTTCTCTAAAATGAGGAATAACAAGACCAGAGGGTATTGTTATTTTTTCTTCATCTTTTGATTCAAGTCCCCAACACTCAGGATCTTCTATTTTTTGATCATTATTTATACCTAGCCAAGCCCTTTTAAGAGTTCTTTTTTCAAATCCAATTTTTCTCAACTTATCCTGAACTTCTCTATTTCGTTCAAGATTTTTACGCCATTGAATCACAAGAGGAAAACCTCTTCCTGGCCATGGTTCTCTTTTTTCTTCAGGAATCAAATTATCTGGATCCACTCCTGTTTGTTTAAGCAAATCTTCAGGTACATTATCTCTAATTGATTGAGCTATATTTTTCGCTGCCTTTTCATTTTGTTTACTTGCCTCTTTCTGCATCTCTTTTACTCGAGAAGCAGTTTTAAGCACCTTTTTTTTCATTGTATCCAGATGATTTCTAATTTGCCCAAATTTCTCAAGAGGGATTTTTACTAAATGCCCCCATTTGGCATGCATTTCCTTGGCTTTAGCTTCCAACGTATCCAAAAGAACCCTTTTTTGTTCTATATCACTTATTGACTTTTCTGCTATTTCGTCCACTGAATAGCGCATCTTGGGTCTTTTACCCATCATTTTTAATTTTTTTTCTTCAATTTCTTTAGGAAGAAATTTAAATCGTTTTATAGCCTTAGCAATTTTTTGGTTTGCTGCTTCAAAAGGAGCCGTATCTATAGGAACGCCCCGTTCAAGCCGTTTTTTTTGCTCTTCTAAATAATATTCAATCGGTTTTGGTTCCTCTGATAATTGTTCATTTTTGAGAAAAATCCATCTTATATCGCCATATTCATCATCTTGAATTTCTGTTGTTCCTCGAAAAATAAGAATACCTCTTCGTATTTCAGGAAATAACCATACTGTATCTCTATGCATCTCAACTTCAACAAAACTATCCTCCTCTGGAGGAGCGTCAATCTTTTTCTTTTTTGTAACAAAACACCTAGCCCTTATCCCTGGAAGTCGAGATTTTAAAACCGGGATATCAGGATTCATATTAACAATTTCAATGGATTCATCTCCTTTGAAAAACTTTGGGAAAAACTGATCTTCAGAGGCACAATTAAAAAACTCATAATTCATATCATCAGGAAAATAAGGCCATCTTTCTTTAAGCCATTTTTCATCATATGTGCCTTGTTTTTTAAAACGCTGAGGCCACATAAGATCTATTGGCCCAAAACTCATAGGGGCGGGCCTGTCTAGAGGAGAACCAATAAGATGTTTTGGATCTTCAATATTGGGAAGAGGTATAACCTCTTTACCATTAGGCAAAACAACAGGATCAATCCCCTTTCCAAGAGGATTTTTTTTATATTTTTTGCCCCCAAAAGCATTTTGCCAAGTAATTGGCATTTCTTTAAAAGGCTCTGGATCAGTAATGACTTTACCACCTAAACTCTTTTTCCAATATCTATTTCCAAAAACAAAAAGAGTTTTTTTTATATTACCAACACGTACAGACACTTGAGATGCGGGTTCAGGAATTCCTCTAGGAGTAAAACACTTGCCTATTACAATAAATTCACCTCGTGGTTTAGGCATGCTCATGTCCAAAACATTTCCCTTCCCTAGCAAAGGTGGTATAGTTTGCCATAATTCTTGCTCTGTACAAAGAGTATCTGGATCGTCTAAATCAAAAAAAAGCAAAACAGTACATACCATATACATGGTACCTTTTATACCTAATGGACTGAATAAAAGAGATTGTTTTTTATCTTTCAATATTTTCATCTTACAATCACTTTTTATTTTTTTTATTTAAATATTTGGTTCCCATTTTTCTGCTTCTGCCTGTTCTTTATCTACCCCTCTGATAGGAGTTTTTAAAGCACCCTCCCACTTAGTATTTTCTTCAACAGTCAAATGCATTCTGGCCAAAACAAGATTAGCTTTTGTAAAATCTGCTCCTCTTAAATCTGCGTATGAAAAATCTGCATATTGACAACGTGCTTCCTTAAACACAGTCAACTTACAATCAGCTCCTTCAAATACACAATTAGTAAGATCCGCTTTACTAAAATCAGCTTCTGATAGTTTTGCCTGTCCAAAATAAGACTTAGGAATACAACTGGACTGCATTTGAGCCTTTCTAAGATCTGCGGACATAAACATAACATGTTCACCTACTGCTTTATCAAAAATTGCTTTTTTAAGATTAGCATTTTGAAAGTTACTCATGGTAATATTAGCGCCAGAAAAAATTGCACCTTGAAGATTTGAACTATCAGCGTTTACTTGCTGGAAATTAATATTTCTAAAATCTTGATTTTCCAAATCACATTCACGAAATAAAATTTTTAAAAAACTAACGCCTTTAAAAATAGCACCCTTAAGATTAGCTCCATTAAATGTTACTTTTGTTAGTCTAGAACCTGAAAAGTCTGCTCCTTTAAGACTTGCTTTTCCCATTATCACCTTTTCAAATTTAATATTTGAGAGATTTGCCCTATCCAACTTTACTCTTTGCATAGGCAGCCAACTAAAAATACTTCCAGAGCAATTGGCCCCTCTCATATCTGTATCTTGCAACAAAGTCATATGGAATTTTATTTGCTTTAGGCTAGCATTTTGAAAATTCATTTTTCTCAGATCAACCTGAGTAAAATCTACTTCATCTAAAATAGCTCCTTGAAAATCACAATTTCTAAACCCTGTTTTACGTATCTTTACTCCCCTTAAATTAGCACCTTTAAAGCAAACATTCTCAAACCTACCTCCCGTAAGATCAGTTCCACTAAGATCAATCCCTGAAATATCCACATTCTCAATGGTTTGATTTTTTTCTATTGCTTGAAGTATCTCTTTTTTATCCATGATAATTTAAAAGAATTAATAATTATATCAGTTAGTTTAAAATACTATCTTCTCTCCAGCCATTTCAGTACTTTCTCCTGCAAGAGAAGTTTCCTCTCCTGCAATTTTAGTAAGTTCTCCCATTATTTTAGTTTGCTCTCCCTTAATTTCAGTCACTTCTCCTTTAAGTTCAGTAGTTTCCCCTGCCAATTTTGTAACCTCTCCAGATAACTCGGTCACTTCTCCTTGCAAAGCAGTATTTTCACCTTCCAACTTTGTAACTTCTCCTCTCAATTCTGTAAGCTCTCCTTTTAGTTTCATAACTTCTGCAGCTATTGTCGCTTGATTCTCTGATAATTCATTTTTTACAGCAGCAATATTAGCTTCTTCTGCTTCAACCACCTTGGTTTCTTCAGAGGCAACTTTAAAATTTATACCAGTAATTTTCTTAACGATACCTGCAAAATTATTATAAAAAGGTATAAATGCTATTCTCCAAGATTTAAAAGTTTCATGTCCACCAAGACGGTTAGTAGTTGAACTAATAATAGTAGTTAATGAATGAGAACCTATAGTAAGCTCTGATCTCATTCCTAAAATTGTACTAGCACTACTACCAAGAAAAGTTTCATCCTTCCTTGCCGCAGTTAATGAAATAGGACCAAGAGAAAACAACCTAACACCACCAGGTTTACCTGAATCATCCCAAAGTTTTTTTACCTTGTCTATTAAACCAGAAATTTCATCTCCTGCAGTATCAAGAATTTCACTACCATTAGCTTTTAGTTGCTCTTTTATAACCTTTTCTATATTTGGTATAGATATATTGTCAGAATTGGGTATAAGACCAGGATCCTTGCCTCCAGCGCCCAAACGAATAAATGAGCCTTGGGTAGGAGTATGAAATAATATTTTTTGCTTACCTTCTTCATTTTCTATGTGAATTTTATTACCACCATGAGTATTAATCTTGCACATAGTTTGATTCTCTGCTGTAACAGGAGAAGGTGTATCTGGATTAGGCACAGTTCCAGCTATAACAGGTCTATCTGGATCTCCATCAATAAAAGCTAAAAGCACTTCAGTTCCTTTACGCAAAGGAAAATGCATTCCTTCTTTAGGACCTGAATAAGGTTGCATCATGCGAAGAGGAGCAGACCCTTTGCCTGGATCAGATCCTGAAATATCAAAAGGTAAAATAACTTTATATCTTCCTTGGTCATCAATTTCAGCATATTCTCCACTTCCTTTTGCATCTATTTTAGCATTTAAAAAACCATAAAATTTTGGTTTTTCTTTATATTCTTCTGTTCTAAACTGCAAAGTTGACTCTATCGCTTCAAACTCATTTCTATAATAATTTTCTTTTTCAATACCTTTTAAATCAACAGAAAGTCCACTTATTAAATAAGCTGCTTGAGATCCTTCATGATAAGTGTTAATTACTAAATAGCGTTTATTAAAATCTCTTCTATAATGATTCTTTAAATTAAAAAAATAACCAGGTCTTATATATGGTACTGTACTTTGCCCCTTAAAAATTTTCTCTTTACACTTTAAAGACTCTGCCTTAATCTTTGCTAACCGTTTTCCTTCTGTATTATCTTTAAAATATTCTCCATACTGATAAATTGTACCTAAGCCATCTTCACTAACTTCACTCTCTCCCTCTAAAATAATTAAAGATTTTTCATAATCATAATTCCTCAAACGTAAATTTTTTGGCATTCTCCTTTGTCTACAATAAAATCCATAAACAATTTCTTCTCTATGAATATCATCAAGCCCAGAAAACTGAACATAAGTTAAATTTTCTCCTTCAGAAAACACATTATGCCCCATTCTTGTGTCTGTAATAATTAATTTCTCACTATGTTCACCTTGTTCAAAAAAATAATACATACCTTCTCGTGCTAACCAACGTTGAAAAAAATTTAAATGCGTTTCATTGTACTGACACACATATTCCAGTGGTTTATATTCTTCTTGAATGCGAAATTCAAAATCCGTTTCTAATAATCCTCCATCTTGTAAAATATCTTTTAAAATTTCAGAAATACTTTTGTTTAAAAACACTTGATTATGATAGGTTTGAGATAACCACCACAATTTGGGAACTAAAACTGCTCTATAAAATGTATATTCTTCATAGTAATGTAATTGATCAAATTCCTCTAAAATCCCATTATATAAAGCAACTCCATCTTCTCGAAAAATTTTAAATTGAGCAGGACTTTGTAATATATCTCCTAAATCCAAATCTTTTTCTTTAGAAATCAAATCTATTTCAAACCTATATAAATTAGATAAACCTTCTTCTCCATTAAAACGTACTACTTGAAACGTATCAGCAGGAAAATCAAAAGATATAAATGCAAATCGTCTTTCTTTTTGCATTTTATACTCCATTAAGCTAAAAGTTTAATTATTTATTCTATTACTTCAAAGCCATCTTCTTTAACTATTAACTGTAATTTATTTATTTCTTTTTCGCCTGCCATCATTTCTAGTATTTTATCTGCAATCTTAGGCATAATATTGCCTTGTAATATATAATCAATATTCCGTGCACCTGTCTCTACTTCTGAACATCGTTCTGTTATCTTATCAACAACTTCAGGAGTATAATTTATTTTTATACGGTTATTATTATAAACCGTATCAGACATTTTATTTAATTTTAAAATTACAATCTCTCTAAGGGTTGTCTTATCCAGACTAAAATATGGAATAACTGTCATTCTAGCTAATAAAGCAGGTTGAAAATGCTTTGAAAGCAATGGTCTAATTGCCTGCATTACAGCATCTGCTGGCGGTTTTTCTTCTTCTTTTGTCATTTCCTGAATAATATCTGTTCCTAAATTACTAGTAAGTAGAATAACTGTATCTTTAAAACTAATCTCCTTGCCCTCACCATCGGTTAATACACCTTTATCAAATACTTGATAAAATAGATTCATCACAGAAGGATGAGCTTTTTCCACTTCATCTAGCAAGACTACGGTATAAGGACGTTGACGCACCGCTTCTGTAAGCATGCCTCCTTCTCCATAACCAACATAACCAGGAGGTGAACCGATCAAACGACTTACTGTATGTTTTTCCTGAAATTCACTCATATTTATAGTAACAACATGTTGCTCTCCTCCAAAAAGTAGATCAGCTAATGCAAGACCTGTCTCTGTTTTGCCCACTCCACTTGGGCCTACTAACAAAAATACCCCCATTGGCTGAGTCGGCGGCTTAACCCCAGATTTAGCAGCCTTGATAACTTTGGTAATCATTGTGAGTGCATGATCTTGACCTTTTATTCTTTCTCTTAATTTTTCTTCTAACTTTAAAATATTCTCAGTTTCATCGCGCTTTATTTTTCCTAACGGAACGCCTGTCCAATCTGAAATTACCTGCCCTACCACATCCACATCCACTTCATAACGAATAAGAGGATCGCCTTGATGTAGTTCCTGCAAATTCTCTTCTAATTCTTTTATTTCTTTTTGAATACTTTCTTTATCTTCAACTTCTTGTAATTTGGAACGTAAATCCAATAATTTTTCCACTATTTCTTTTTCTTGCAACCATTTATTTCTAAGTTCCTCTATATCTTTTTGAATAACTTCTATTGATTTCAAAGTATTATCATAATCTTCCTCATCTATAACCCTACCATGCAATTTATCCCTTTCTATCCCTTTTTGTTTTCTTTGAAGAGATTGCAATTCTTTTTCCAATGCATTTAATTTAGCAGGCTTAGAAGAAAGATTAATTTTAACTCTAGCACATGCTGTATCTAATACATCAATTGCTTTATCTGGTAAAAATCTTCCTGTAATATATCTATCAGCATATTCTGCAGCTGCTACAATAGCATCATCTAATACTGTAACTTTATGTGTTTCTTCATAAAAAGATTTTAATCCTCTTAAAATCATAATTGCCGTTTTTACATCTGGTTCATCAAGCTTTATTAATTGAAACCTTCTTGCAAGAGCAGGATCTTTTTCAAAATATTTTTTATATTCACTCCAAGTTGTAGCTGCACAAGCCTTTATTTCTCCTCTAGCCAAAGCAGGTTTTAATAAATTAGCAGCATCTGAACTGCCCGCGCTTCCTCCAGCTCCAATTAACGTATGTGCTTCATCTATAAACAAAATAGTAGATTGTTCTGATGCTTTTATCTCATCTAAAACACCTTTTAACCTTTTTTCAAACTCCCCTTTAACACTTGCCCCTGCCTCTAAAGAACCCATATCCAAGCCAAGCAAACGTACATTTCTTAACATTTCAGGTACATCACCTTCCACAATCCTAAGGGCCAAACCTTCAATAACCGCAGTTTTACCCACTCCTGGTTCTCCAACTAAAATAGGATTATTTTTTCTTCTTCTAGCTAACACATCTATAATTTGATTTATTTCATCTTCTCTTCCAAAAACAGGATCAATTTTTCCTTCCTTTGCTTTAGCAGTAAAATCTTGGCAATATTTTTCTACAAAACCTCCTTCAGCTACAGGAGCTCCACCTGCTTGTTCTCGAGCTACTTCTTGATATTCATTAGAGTTCTTTAAAATATTCCAAAAATTTTCCTCTAGTTCTCTTATATCAATTTTTTCCACCAATACATCAATATAACTACCAGCCCCAAAATATGTTGGTTTTTTTAAAAAAGTTAAAAATATGCTTCCTGTACTGATCCTATTCAGTCCCAAATCAATAGATGTTACAAGCCAAGAACTTTCAAATAGGTCAACTAACAAAGGTGAAAATATTGGTTTTCCTGTATTACCTGCTTTAAAATCTTCTAAAGCATCAAGAATTCTTGCTTGAATTTCTCCAGTATCCACTCCAAAATGATGTAATATAAGCTGCACATCCCCACCAATATTTTCTATTGCTTTAAGCAAATAATGCTCTACTGCAATCTCATAATTGGTTCTGGATACACACAAACCAGCAGCATTTTGTAAAACTTCTGCAGCCGTGGAGTTAAATTTATTTACTATTTTTCTTAAATCATGTTGCATATTAAAACTCCTTTACGATCTTAAATTTAATTATAGTTGATTATTTAAATCTTCCATAAACCTACTAAATTATCTTTGTACTTATCTTTTGTATATATCCAGCTATTAACCCCTAAAAAACACCATTCTTTACCCAGAGATAGTGGAGAAGCATCAGAAGATTTTAAAACAGGAATAAAATTGCACTGTAAAGGAAGTTCCATATATAATCTTAAATAATGTTGTAATCTTTTAAAATTATTGTTTACTGGAACAATCTTTTTAAAAGCATCCTTTTTTAAAGGACCAGCCTTAATTTCTACTGCTAAGTTTCTGCTAGAAACCTTCTTCCCTAAAAATAAATCTTCTCCTAATACGGTATTCTCTTTACCTAAAGCCACTCGTTGTTGCACAGGAATTTCAACCTGTACCTCAACACATTGTCGTATTTCTACCTTATCTTCATTCAAAAAATCAGAAACAATTGCTTTAATGCCTATAGCAGATCTTGGTCTTTGGCAAAAAAGAGCAGCATATCTTAAAAAGTTTCTCTTTTCTTTAGACTCAATTTCAAGATAATCTAATCCTAAAAAAGCATATATAAAATTCAAACTTTCTTCATCTTTTTCATCAATTATCTTCAACCATATTCTATATTTTAACCAAATTTTAATAAATAATTCATAAAAAGGATGATTAAATATATCCAAAAAATCTTTTTTAACACTTTTTTCTTCTAATCTTTCATTAATAATTTCTTCTGTATAATAAACGGGTAAGGGAGATGATGGACCATATAATCCCAAAAAAGTAGCTAACACATGGTATTTATCATCTCTTTTTTCTATCTTATAAATATCACTCCCTGGAAAAGCTAAAGAAAGCAATGGTTCTACAAATACATCCTCTTCTAATATTCTATCCAAAGATTTATTTTTATCTAACAATACTCTTAACAAACGTATTGCTTGGACAAAATTAAAACTAGAAGAATGTTGTTCAAGTTCTTGTTTTAAATTAATAGCTGTTCCCCAAATCTGGCTGGACACTCTAAAATTTCTCCTGTTTTTGAATCTTTTACAACAAGCCTAATATAAGAATTAATTGCTGCATAATAAGAGAAAAAATAATCTAAAATTTTTATAAAAATATACATATCTCCATAGCTACTAAAATTTTCTGAAGATAAAACTATATTTATATCATGTCCCATCAACATATTTCCCTTATGCAATCTTGCTCCTTGCTTAATCTTTAGATCTAGAATCCCATCTATTCTCCTTTTATTAGCAAAAAATCTTTGCGTATCTTTTATTTGAAAATCCAAATATAGACTTAATATTTCCCTTAATTTGCTTGCATTTTTTAAGGAAAAAATATTGATGTTGTAATGGGACATAAATCTCCATAAGTTATCCTTATCTATCACAGGATAATAGTTCGGAGTAGGAGTAATAATATTCTCAAAAGAACATAAAGTAGGAGAAGAGTCTGTTTCTTCACATATATCACCTATTTGTAAAGAGTTTACTCTTTCCCCATGAGTACATGTTAAATCTATAACTAAAATTTCTCTCTGCAAATCTTCTTTTCCACTATACCCCACACTAACATATAATTCTGGCTTACCTGAAGTAGGAGACAACCTGATATTTTGGTAATATGTCCCACTTACTTTATCTGTTCCAATTATTTCCAGAGGCAAGTACTCTTTTTTTTCTACACTTCCCTGCACAATACCCATAACTCTATCTATACTAAAGATAGAATATGTACTTCCTTTTTGTCCTCCTGGAATAATTTTATATTCAAAAGAACGATGATCTAACTCTATAGGAACAGCTTCATGTTTGAATAAGTTGACCGCTGGAGTACAAAATAAAGAAAAATTTTTTTCTTCTATTCGCCCACATTCTGTCTTTTTGTCTAATAAAAACTCTATTTCAAAATTTGGATTTCCTCCACTTTCTCTCCATTTATCCCATCCATAAATATCTAAAAATAAAAATTTTTCTGGTAAAACAAAATACTCCTGAAATAAACGAAATGCAGGAAAAGAATTTTTCGGATAAGGGAAAAGGGCTTTTTCTAAACTAAAAAAAGGTGCTTTTATCTCTTTGGGAGATAAAGATAGCTCTTTATTCTCATCTTTAAAAACTATCTTTTTTACTTTAGTGGTAAGAATATAGAATAAATTTGAGGTATGAACAAAACTGCCCCTTAAAAAAAGTCGAATATAAGGCGGAAGATTTTCTGGATAAGAATCTCTTCCCTGAAATGAAATTCTAATAACAGGATCTTGACCAATATTTTCCTTATGTTCTACTTCTGAAATAAAAATCGGATATACCAATACATCTATACAAGTTCTATAAATACAACGTTCTTTTTCTACAGGAATAGAATTAATTTCCGTACCTGCTTTAATCGTCAAACAATCTTTAATACTTCTATCAGGGACAAATTGAATAATCGTACTGGAAGGGATTGGTCTTAAATATTGAGGAGAGCAAAGCTGAATAAGAGTATGAACAATCTCAGGGAAACTATCATCTAATCTAGCAGTAAGCATGCCTGTCAAATAGGCCATTCCTTCTAATAATCTTTCCACATCTGGATCTCTAGATTGACCAGACAACATAGGAGCAAGAGCTGGATGAGATTTTGCAAATTCTTGAGCTAATCTTCGTAATCTATCCAATTGCTGTTGATAATAATCCTTTACCAGCATTATTTTTCTCCCACCTCAACTCTTCCTTCTGGACGCACTCTTGAAACAAAATATATTTCCATTTCTCCTCTCTCTGTAGACACTTTTCCTTCTACTCTAAAACTTAAAGAAAAAGGATCATTCTCATCTTCTATTTCTTCTAACTTAATATCTTGAAGTCTAGGCTCATATTTCTCAATGACATGTTGAATAACACGCTTTAGTTCCTCAAAATTTTCACTTTTAGGCCTTCCTAAAAAATTAGTAAAATCAGGTGTTCCCAAATCTGGAACTGTTTGAGCACTACCTATTTTTGTATTTAAAATATTGGTCAAATTCATAATAATAGAATTAATAACCTGTTCTCTATCAAAAAAAACTCTTTGATCAGGATTTTCTTCCATTAAAGCAATTCTTTCCAACAATCTTAATCCATTCATAAATATCTTACCTAAAATAAAGGGACACCTTAAGGTGTCCCTTTACCGTGCTTATGCAGATTTAGGAGCTAACCAACTATCCTCAGCTTCCACACCATCAGGCTCATAAGTCCAAATAATCTTTTCATAAGAAAAGAATATCTCTTCCATATCTTTGTATGGTTTATTTTCTTCTAAAAATGTCAAAGGCTTATAACATCTAGTTTTAACAATAATAGCATTTTCCAATTTAATGGTGTAATAATGTTCTTCTTGCCCCTTTTCGTTTATCCTATAAAACTGCAAAGTAACCTCAGAAAGTTGTTCTCCTGAAGTACAAGCTTGATTCAATTTAGGACTAGCTTGATCTAAATGTTTAGTAATTTTTAAAGGCAAATGAATACGTTGCCCTGTAGGCATTCCCGTATGTGGATCACGAGGAACTTCAACACTGTGATCTACTTCATAAACCACTATCAAATTCTCTCTTCCACTTTGTTTACAATCGCCTTGGATTTCTCCTTGGTTTTTACCAACAACCTTTAAATAACCTGTTAACGCCATTTTAACCTCCTTTGTTTTAATTACTATTCTTTATCCAATTTACCAACCAAAGATAAAGTAAAGTTTGCTCCCATATATTTAAAATGAGGCATAATCTTCATTGTTACACTATACCATCCTGGATCACCAGCTACATCACTTACTTTAATCTCAGCTCTTCTAAGAGGACGTCTAGACCTTACACCAGGAGCAGGATTTTCCTGATCTGCAACATACTGTCTAATCCATTTATTAAGTTCGTCTTCGAGATCTCCGCGTTGTTTCCAGGTACCAATATGTTCTCTCTGAATAACCTTAATATAATGAGCTAGACGATTTACTACAAACATATATGGGAGTTGAGTACTTAACTTATAATTTAATTCTGCTTCTTTACCTTCTTTAGTATTACCAAAACTTTTAGGCTTTTGACAGGAATTTGCAGAAAAGAAAGCTGCATTATCAGAACCTTTTCTCATAGTTAAAGCAATAAACCCTTGTTCTGCTAATTCATATTCCTTTCTTTCTGAAATTAATACCTGTGTAGGTATCTTTGTTTGTAAAGTACCCATGGATTCAAAATTATAAACTGGTAGATTTTCAACCGCTCCTCCTCCTTGAGGACCAATAATGTTCGCACACCATCTATACTTAGCAAAACTATCAGTAAGCCTGGCAGCAAAAGCAAAAGCTGTATTTCCCCATAAGAAAGCATCATCTCCAGAAGAAACATCTTCTTTAAAATTAAAGGTCTTTGCGGGAACAGTATCAGGGCCATAAGGAAGACGTAAAAGAAACTTAGGTAAAGTAAGCCCCACATAGCGAGCATCTTCAGATTCCCTAAAAGAACGCCATTTCGCATATTGAGGACCTTCAAAAATAGCTTCTAGATCTTTTAGATTTGGTAGTTCTGTAAAAGAATCTATGCCAAAAAATTCAGGAGAAGCTGCTGCAATAAAAGGAGCATGGGCCATAGCAGCTACACTTGCAACATTTTGAAGTAATTTAATATCTTGAGGACCTGGACCAAAATCATAGTTACCAATCATTGCTCCATAAGGTTGCCCACCAAATTGCCCATATTCTGCAGAATAGACAATCTTATATAATCCAGACTGAGTTACTTCTGGAGCATCTTCAAAATCATCTAACAGATCCTGTTTACTAATATTTACCATATTTATCTTAATATTTTCTCTAAAATCTGTATTATCAACTAAATATTTTAAAGATCTCCATGCAGATTCTAACGTTTGAAAATCTTTATGGTGTAAAATCTCATTTACCTGAGCAGAAAGCTTTGAGTCCAATTGAGCAATCATTTCATCTACAAGAGACTTACTAACTTTTACACCTTCTCTTGAAGGTTTTAACAATTCATCTATAAAGGCCTTCACTCCCCTTTTAGTGATAGAATAAGTCTCATCAGAAGGCTTAACCCGGGTAGCCTCAATAATTTCATCTAAAAGAGAACTTTCACCTTCTTGAGCAGGGGCTTGTTGTTGCTGCTGTTTTTCTTCCGCACTCATAATTAACCCTCCTTTTATTCCTTATCCAAATTCAATTCTTTTAAAATCTTTTCTCTAGTACCTGGATCTTCAATAAGTTTCTGTAACTTTTTCCTAAACTCAGGAATATTACCCAAAGGACCTTTTAAAGCCACTAAAGCCTCTCTCAATTCCATTAACCTTGCTAATTCAGGAACTTGCTTAACAACATTATCTGGATCAAAATCTCTAATATGTTCAAACTTTAAGTTAACTGAAAGTTCCTCATCTTCTTCATTATCGCTTAACTTATTAGGAACAGTGAATTGTAATTCTAAATTATGCGCTTTTAGCACATCATTAAAATTATTCTTATCAATGCTAATAGGTTCTCTATCCTCCACCATTCTCTCATCTTCTTGTAAAGTAAAATCCCCCATTATCAATAACTTTAAAGGGAGTTCTACCTCTTCTTGAGCATCTCCTGTCGCGGGTTTATAAGTAATATTAACTCGTTCTTTAGGAGCTATAGAACCTTCCATTTTTCCCTCCTTTATTTAATTTACTATTTTAAAGTCTTAAAAGCCAAAATAGGATTAAGGCAAACTAATCTATCTTTTATTTCTTGCCTTATTTCCTCTTGCCCCTTTACTCCATCTAATACCTCAAGCATTAAGCTAAAAGCCTGAGTCACTATATCTGGCTCCCAATCCTCTAACGCATAATTCTTGACATCCTTTAACAATAACAACACTTGTGGAATAGCAAGATTTTTTTTACCCACAGAAAATAAAAGCCTAGTTAAAGCCATTCTACATAAAAACTTCTGCCGAATTCCTTTTCCTTTTTCTATACCTTCTTGCCAAACACCAATGGCCTTAATTACCTGTTTTTTACTTAAAAATTCTTTGGCCTTTTGCTCCAATTCTGTAAAAAAAGAATCTCTTGCTTGTGTCGTTCCACTTATATCTGAATTTTCATTGCCTACCTCTCTCAACCAAGCTTTTGCCTCAGGACTAAGAAAGGGAGTTCCATCTGAGAATGTTAAAGCTTCAATACCAGATAATCGTTGAGCATAAGCAAAAGTAGTATAGCTAACAGCATCATACGCCTTACTATATTTACCTCCAAGTTCTTGCAAACACTGAGCTGTCCAATAAGATAGATCTAACCAAAAAACGAATTCTCTTACCCTAGACTCACACGCTCTTATAGCATCTTCGTATTCCTTACTAGCAATAAGGCCTTGAATACTAGAACGAATCGTCTCATCAGGAGGTGGAATCATTGTTTTATTTCCATCCTGGACCATAGGAAGAGCATCTATATCTACCCAAGCACAAAAACGATTAACCTGATAAAGCAAAGGCTTTGCTAAATCCTGATTTAAATAAAAATGAACTACTTGTCCTAAAGCAGAGGTACATTGAGCTAAAAATCTGTTAACATCCTTTTCAGACTCTAACTCACCAACACTAATCCCTTCTAAATGACTTACCGACCCACTAGAAAAGTTAGCATCTTGAGTCTGGTTTATTTCTTTTTGAACAACTTCTTCGCTAGGAGCCTGCTCTTTAACTTCTTCCTTTATTGGAAGTCTATCAATAGCCTGAAGAATAGAACGCAAAATAGGAGCATCTTCACCTAATTTTTCTTCTAAAATAGAATCCAACTCTTTTATATTAGCCTTCAATTTACTTATTTCTTCTTTATCTAAATCCGGACCATCAGTTAAAGAACGCAAAAATGATTCTGTTTTATCAGCCCACCATTTTAAAGCATTAATACGACCTCGTTTTCTCTTTTTTGGCGGATAAAGAGTATCCCAAAAATTTTCTATTAAATCTTTTAAAATTTGAGTACCTAAACATAATCCTTTAAATCCCTGAATCTCCATTAATCCTCTAGTTAAATATACACACACTAAAATATGCTTTCCCTTTTGAGCAAGTAAAGTGGAGCTTAATTCAACCACTTTTTTCCAATCAACTTCTCCTGCAGCAGATACAACAGACATTTTATCAATCTCAGACTGTAAAGCTTCAAACTCAGGCTCATAAGAAATCTCTTGGCCAGCAGGACTCTCTTCACTAATAGGAGTTTTTCCTAAACCTTCTAATTCCATACTATCCCCTTGAATATATGGTTATTCAACATATCCTTCAAAGTCTTGCATTTTAAAATCACGAAATAACATTCCAAGAACTACTTTATCATTATAAAAATGCAATACACAATTTTGAGGAAACATATTAAAATACATATCAAAAGCCTTCCAAAATAAGTATAACTTCTTTTTATCTATTAACATATTATCATCTATCTTTAAATAGA
Source organism: Desulfonauticus submarinus (assembly GCF_900104045.1). Classification (NCBI taxonomy): domain Bacteria; kingdom Pseudomonadati; phylum Thermodesulfobacteriota; class Desulfovibrionia; order Desulfovibrionales; family Desulfonauticaceae; genus Desulfonauticus; species Desulfonauticus submarinus. Next base: position 157,880 of record NZ_FNIN01000001.1, on the reverse strand, counting down.
TACTTTTATGTTTCAATAAGTATGATCTATATTTTTCTATATCATCTTTTATTTTTAAAATAAAGGTGGATAATTCTTTTTTATTATTTTTCATATCATATTTTTCTATAACATACCTTCTTTCTTGCTCTACTTCTTGCATTAATTCTTTATATGAATTAAAATTTTTATTTAAGTTTTCATTTAAAAAACATAATATCTCAGGCAAAAAAGACATCCATCGCCACCCTGAGAGCCCATTTATACTCCTACCAATTCCATACACCACTAAAGGACAACTTCTTCCTAAACTATCTTGAGACATCTTAAATAAAGCTATTTCCATCTTATTATTCTTTAAGCTACAAACACAACCCTTTTTAAAAGATTCTCTTTTAAACCAGCCGTTTTTAAAAAGATCTAAAAAGCTTAAATTTTCATATTTAGGCTTTACATCTACAAAATCAGGAAATACTGGCAGCTTGCCCCAAAGCCCAAAATACCAAGTTGTCCATATCTCTTTATCAATGCCAGCAGGTAAGAATTTCTGTAGGAATTTCATCTGGAATATCCTGAAGCATTTTAATGATTGGTTCAGCCCCTTGAATCTCATATCCAACCTTTATCCACTTAATTTTCTGTGACTGCAAAAATTCTTTATCAGACCCAAATTCTTTAGGATAAAAAGTACTACTTCCATCTCTAAACCTCAGCAAAAACTTGGCCAAACCCAAAGGGCCAGAAAAAACTTTTTTCAATTTCAAGCCAGGTAAATAAATCCAAAGGGTTACGTCTCCACATTGGTCAGAAGACCACTTAAATGTTTCTGAAGAAGGGAAGTTGAAATTTTCTAATTCATAAATTTTTTCTGCACATTGCAAACTAAGTTTGCACCCATAAGGTTGTATTTTGGCATCTTTATTGGCACCAACAGGCAATGTTCTAAAATAAACTTCAAATGTTTTTTTAGAAGTAAAAAACAAATTTTTACCCTGATTTACAAATCCAAAAAAACTCTTAGTAAAAGGCAATTTCTTTCCCAAAGCCTTACGCGGATAATATCCAAAACGATCCAAGCCTACAAAAGGCTTTGCTGTGTTTTGTAAAAATTTATCAACTAATGAATTTTCTCCATTAAAAAGCAATTTTATCTTCTCTATATGATTTAATCCTTCTATCTTACCTAATACTTCTTCTTCCCATTTCTGTTGTAAAACACAGGCTGTTTCCATAATAGCATAATCTACAACATACTTAAAAGGAGCAGCCAATAAATAATTAGCAATCGAATTATCACCATATTTTTTTAACAAAACCTTTAAAGAAAATATATCATTGTTTACAATATAAAAAACAGATTTACTAGCAGTAGGATTTGTCCCATAAGGAAAGAATTCAGAAGTAAGTTGAAAAGCAGTAGCACTATCTGTAGTTATGTGAACTAATTTTTGCATATCTTGTTTATATTTCAGCCATAACTTAGCTATTTTTAAAATATCTTGATAACGTTTTAACTCTTTATCATTAGTTAAAGATAAAGCTGTCTTTTTAAACTTAAAAAAATCTCCCAAAATTTTGCGTTTTAATTTTTCTTTTAAAGGTAAAGATTGGCTCTTTTTTTGATCTAAACTTTGAGCTTCTTGCCAAGCAGAATATAAAATTAAAATAGGCTTTACCCAAGTTGGAATATCCTTTTGAAGTGTCTTTTTATCTTTGCCAAACACTCCTTGCACTTGTTTAACAAATAATTCTATTACACCATAATAAGGATTATCTTCTGAACACATTTTCATCGCCATTTCATGACGAGAAGACCAATTTTCTAAAGCCATTTCACCATCTGAAAAATTCTGTAAAAACTTTCTCCACTCCTCAAAAAACTGCTCTTTATACCATTTAAAAAAAGATCTCTCTACCTCAGGAGTTAAAACTCCTTTTTTATTTAGAGCTGTTTTTAGAAAAGATATAAAATTGTCTATATATTTCTTTCCTTTTACTGTAAAAGCTCCAGGAACAAAGGAATCATTTTCAAAATTATTAGTATACTCCCACAATCTTGATAAACTAATATTATATTGATTTAAATCAGGATGATAAATAACCCAATGCAAATCTCTTCCAACAGAAGATAAAATCTCTTTTAAGAGATTAAGCCTAAATTCAAGTCTAGACCCCAAGTATTTTTTAGAAGAAAATCCTAAATATAAATTATATCCTTTAGAAAAATACGGAGAAATCTCTTCTTTAACTCTATTATACACTAAAGGTAAATCATAACTTAAATTGGACAACATATTATTTGTATTTTTATCATCTTTTTTTATAAAATATTCTAAAAGCACAACTTGATTTAAAATAAAATCTATGATCCTCAAAGAATTATTTTCTTTATCAGAAATTAAAAGGGTACGAAGAGAAATTACAATATTATTATCTATAGGTTCTAAAATTTTATCTTTAAATACTTCAACATATATGTTTTTAAGCTTATCTATTGCATTATGACTATAAGAAAACCCCATCATTGGAAGAGGATAATCATTATTTTCACTTTCAAGATCTTGAATTAATTCTCCATACTTTGAAAGTAAAATAAGATTTGAATTGATATCTTCTTTAAAAGAAATCTTAGAAATATCTTTTATTTTTGTTAAAATACTTAAATTATGGTTATATGCACCCAAAATTAATCCTATTGTCCCACTAACAAGGAGAATCCAGGCCACAAAAGCAATAGTAAATGTTCTTTTCTTCCACGTTTGATATTCCCTTAAAGGCATGAAAAGATATCTATCAGAGGGTAAAATAGAAGCAAAAAAATCTCTTAAAAAGAGTCCTCTCTCCTTAATAAAATTCTTAATAACTGCAAATTTAGTTAGGGAAAAGTTAGTTAAAAAATCTGATAAAATTTCTCCTTCCTGTTTAGCACTGCTAAAGTAAATCCCTCTAAAAAAGGGTTCTTCTTGATAAGGATTAGGAGAAAGCAATCCTTCACAAAAAGCTTCTAATCCTGGAGAAAGACGTTCTAACTCTTTTGGAAAAAGCAATAACGCAGGGTTCACACCCCGACTTTGTTGAACAATAAGAAATCGAAACTTTCTTAATTTATCCCCAATATAAGTTAAGGATTCTTTTAAAACCCCTCGCCAATCAAGTTTATCCTCTTTTACCATATAACCAAGGCACTGATTATAGTATTTGTCCCCTAGAGCAGACACAAACTCTATAAATCCATGGATTTTATCTACTTTTGTGACTAAAAGGTAAATAGGAATTTTATATCCCGTAACTCTCATTACTTGGTCTATTCTTTTTCTTAGAAACTGACCTTTATCTGTAAGTTTTGCATTATCATCTTTTAATAAATCTTCACAAGAAATAGAGACAACTATGCCATTTAAAGGTTCTTTTTTTCTATACTTAGCAATTAATGTTAAAAAGTTTTCCCATTCTTCTTTATCTTGTATTTCATCAATAGGAATAGAGTATCTTCCTGCTGTATCTAAAATGATTGCTTTTTCAAAAAACCACCAATCAAAATTTCTTGTCCCTGCAATACCAGACACTTTAGGTATATCTGTTAAGGGAGAGGCTAACCTCGAATTTTTTAAGGCTGTACTCTTTCCTGAACCAGATTCACCTAAAAACAAAAACCAAGGCAATACATAAAGAGGATTTCCATATTTTTTTAAATGAGATTTAGAAAGAAGCGATATCGCTTCTTTCCACTTTGCTTGCATCTCTTCAAGATCAACTCTAGAATGTTCTGGAGACTCTTCTATTATTTTAGAATCTTGTTCAATAACTCGTTTTACAAATAAACGTTCTTTACGTCTTGCAATATAACGCTTTATAAAAATAACTGCGACAATTCCTCCAATAAAAACAAAACATACTGCTCCTATAAGCCACCATGACCATTCCTCTAGCCAACCAATGACTAATATACCTAGAAGACAAGCAACAACTACAATAAACCCTAATATCTTCCAGATTGTTTTCACAACTCCATCCTTTAAAACAAGGTTTTAAATGTCAGTTCTAAATGCCACTTACTCATTACGAACACACTAATTAATAAAATTAACGGAATAACAAAAAGAACCCATGATTTTCTAGAAAAATAAGAAGGTTTTAACCGTTTCTGAATTTCTAATGGATAAGCTTCTGGACATAGTAAATCTGGAAGTCCCATATCTTCATCTTCATTAAAATACTGAAGTAAATTATCTGCTTTAATCTCTTGTAATTTTTCTTTATCTTCTTCGCTATAATATTTTCCATTAAATCCCAAAGCTAAACAATAAGAATAGACTTCTCTCACATCTTTATCCTTTGAAGATAACTGTTCCAGAGTACGAAAAAACTCTTCTCCTGCATTTGTAGTATTAAAAAGTTTTCTCTGAAGTTGAAAATTTATCCATTTAGTTTTATTTTGCCACTTAGAACACAAAATTTTTTCATCTACAAAAGCAGCTACTGGAAAAATTCCTTTTTTCCATTTTACATTTGAAAATCCAGCTTTAGCTGCCATTTTAGCTGAATCCTTAAGTAATAAGTTATAATCTTCTCTTACTTTCTCAAATTCAATATTTTCTCCTTGTTGTATTTGTTCCAGAAAATATAAAGTATAAGAAAATATTTCCATAAAACAATCTACTAATCTGTAGTTAGAGCTCATTCAAACTTCTCCTTCCTACTCTATTTACTTTTTTAAAACAACAACTTCCACTTTTAAATCTTCTGGACATCCTTCCCAAACCAAAGCAATATCTCTATCTCTTTCTACATATTCCCATAATTTATTTTCTCTAGCTATTCTAAAATAATGACTATTCATTTTTTTAGGTAGGCCAGGTGGTGGCACTTCTATATAATTCAAAGGAATTCCTGGTAAGGCTCTTGACACAAGAGTTAATACTTCCTGAGAAGAACACAATTTTACTAATTGACTTACTGACTCCAAAACAGAATTCTTATCTAAACTAGTATGCAATGCTAAATAAAAATCATTTCTAAGGTCTAAACTATCTGCTGGTAATTCTGCTATCCAATATAAATCTTCTTTATTTAGTTTAATAATATGTTCTGGACCAATAACAATTTCATTTAATAATTCCCATATTAATCTATTAGCTTCATTAAAACAAGGAAAAGGATCTTCATGATTATAATTAGGAAGAAGTCTAATTCCTTTTTCAGTTTCTGTTAAAGCATTAATTCTCTGAGAAAATGTACTTAGCTCTCCTATAATTTGAGATAAAAGAGTATAAGCATCTCTTGGAGATGTAGTTTTAGACTGTTCAAATAAAGAATAAATAACGGGTACATATCTATTTAAAGATCTTAAAGCTAGAAGATAAGTCAAATATTGACTATCTATATCTATCTTTTCAACTTCTCCAGGATTTTTAAATTCTTCTAATTGTTTACAGCGAGAAGTGAGTTGATCCCTAACTGTTTTAAATAAACCTAGCAATACTTGAGAAGACGCTATTGTTAAACATGGAGGTACATAATCTTCTGCTAATTTAATATTATTTCCTTCCCTTATAAGCTTGGCTAGTGGTATTATATCATAGTCAGCTATTCCTTGGACTTCAGTCTCCCACAAAATCTTTAAAAAATATTCCATCTTTTTTAGGTGACCAACAGGTGCACTAGGATCAAGTTGATCTTGGACTTCTTCTGGATTTTCCTTAGCTATAAACCTCACACTAAGGTCTGAAGAAACTTCTGTACCTTCTTCCCATAGAAAAACATTTTTTTCATCTCGAGCAATTTTTTTTAGTCCTAAAAAAACATAAAAGGGTTTATCTGGATCTGTCCATTCTTCTTCAAATGACCGTCTTTTCAAGTGAGCATTTCCAGGAAATGCTATCCATTCTCCTCCTCTAAATACAAACTCGCCATTTAAAATATCAAAAATAAACTCATTTAAAGAGGTTTCATTAATCTGTAATCTTACAACACCCCAAAACTCGTTTTCTCTGTATTTAAATAAAAGATGAGTTAGTGAGCTAAAATAATTTTCTAAATATTGAAAATGCTGAGGTTGTAAAAAAAGACCTTGATGCCATAATATAGGTTTCAGTGGTTGCAACTTATCCTCCTATTTGTTGAATCCCAAGTGGACCTAAAATAAGATTAACAAACAGTTCTCCCAAACTAACAGTTTTAGTTTTAAAAATTAAACCTTCCTCCTTATATATCACTGGAATTTGAAAAATTTTTACAGACTTTATTGGATCAAGATTATAATAGCCCGCCAAAATAGCAATCCATTTTGTTCCTTCTAAACGATCTAAGGAAATTACTTTCTCCTCTCCTGGCATAACAATAAACTGTTTATATGAAACAACATCGCTTTGAGCATCACCTAAAAATTGTGTCTGACCAGAAAATTGTAAGGCTCTTATCAAACCACCTTTACTTTGAACCAGATCTTTAAAATGAGAGGAATCTTTTAACTGAAAAATTTTTAATATCACGCTATGGGCTTCACCATTATAAAAATTAAGATCCTTAGTCGCTTTATATCTTATTTTAATAGCAGCAGAAGCATAAGACCATTTTGGTTCCAGTATAGTAGGTTTCTTTTCTCCTCCACAAGAACATAATAAAATGCTTATCATTGCTAATGAAACTAATAAAATAAAAAAAAGACCCTTTTTAAAGTAACATATTTTCATTTTAAAAAAATAAAACTCCTTTTTTTCTATTATTACAGATGATTATTGCAAAATATAAATAAAAGTCAAGTTAAGATTTTTTTATAGCTTGCTAAAAAAACACAGCAAAAAACAGACCAAAAAATTTCTTAAATAATTAAAGGGGGTTTCTATTTGAGGTGCAAAAAAAATTTGCTTTTTAGACAACATTGTTGGTAATATTTCTTCTTAAACAAAAAGAGGATAATTGCTATGATAGGAAATCATTTAGAAGAAAAAAACTTTTACAACAATCTTATTGAAATATGTGAAAGCATTGCTAATGGAAACTATGAATATGCTAAACAACTTTTTGAAATGACTAATTTTAATAATTATCCCAAACCCATAGCGAGGCTAGCAGAATCTTTTGGTTTAATGTTGGTAAAAGTAGAAGCAAGAGAATTTCATTTAGAAACTATTATTGATCAACTCAGGCAAACACAACAAGACCTCATAAAAGCTCATCAACAACTCAAAGACGAAAATGCTGAATTAAAGCAAAAACTTCACCAAAAATTTTCTTTTCAAAACATTATTGGCAAATCTAAAGCTGTTTTAAATATTATAGAGAAAATTAAAAAAACTGCTAATACCCCTTTTCCTGTCTTGCTTACAGGAGAAACAGGAACAGGAAAAGAAGTTATAGCTAATGCCTTCCACTATTCTAGTATAAGAGCAAATCATCCTTTTATTGCTATTAATTGTTCAGCCTTACCTAAAGATTTAATTGAGGCTGAATTATTTGGAATAGAAAAAGGTGTAGCAACTGGTGTAGATAAAAGAGAAGGGAAATTAGTTCTTGCTAAAAAAGGGACTATTTTCTTAGACGAAATAGGTGATTTAAGTCTTTCTAATCAAGCAAAATTATTAAGAGCTTTGGAAGAAAAAAAAATCACTCCTATTGGAGGGAAAAGGCCTATTCCTGTCCAAGCAAGAATCATTGCAGCCACTAACAAAAATTTAGAAAAAGAGATTAAAAAAGGATCCTTTAGAGAAGACTTATTTTATAGATTGAATGTAATCCATATTCACATTCCACCTCTCAGAGAAAGACCCGATGATATTCCTCTTTTAATAAAATTTTTTTTAGAAAACACCTGCAAGCAATTAGGATTAAAAGTAAAAAACCTTACTCCTCAAGCCAAACAAGCTCTTTTAAATTATAGTTGGCCTGGTAATGTAAGAGAGCTCAAAAATGAAATTGAAAGAGCTATTGTATTGAGTGATACAGAAACAATTGATGTAAAAGATCTATCAGAAAAAATCACCATCTCTCAAGAAAATAGCAACCCACTTCAACTTATGAGCCATCATAATAACTTAACTCTTAAGGAAGCTGAAAAAATCCTTATTCAACAGGTTTTAGAAAGTACCCAAGGAAATAAAACAGAAGCTGCCAAGAGATTAGGAATAAGCAGAGAAGGACTTCGAAAAAAAATGAAAAGATTAGGAATAAGTTAATTTGGTGGGCAATGCAGGATTTGAACCTGCGGCCTTCAGCTCCGGAGGCTGACGCTCTATCCAACTGAGCTAATTGCCCTTTAAGAAAGCTCTTTCTATGTCTCAATAAAATCTCTTGTCAAGAAATAAAGATTGACCTAAATTTTTTAAATATGAAGCAAAAAAAAATAATTATAGCTATTACAGGCGCAAGTGGGGTAATTTATGGCTTAAAGTTAGTAGAAACCTTAAACCAGCATAAAAATATCAGTACATTTATAATAATCTCTAATGCAGGAAAAAAAGTTCTTGATTTAGAGATACCTAACTGGAAACAAAAGTTTTCTAAATACAATTTATACTCAGAAAATCAATTAGAAGCCCCTATGGCAAGCGGCTCATGGCAACATAACGGAATGGTAATAATTCCATGTTCAATGGCTACCTTAGGATATATTGCAATGGGTATTGGAAACAATCTTATTCATAGAGCCGCTGATGTTTGTTTAAAAGAAGAAAAAAAATTAATCCTTGTGCCCAGAGAAACCCCACTTAATTTAATTCACCTCAAAAACATGATGCAATTAAAACAAGCAGGGGCAACCATTTTACCTCCTTGTCCTAATTTTTATACTAAACCTAAAACTATTTCTGACCTAATTAATCAACTTGTTGCGAAAGTGCTTGACCATTTACAAATAGAACATAATCTCTCTCCCAGATGGGGCGATAAAAAATTATTTAAAAATTTCTAATTTTAACAAGGAGGGATAAAATGTCTAACCAAATAATATGGCATGGTCATGCAAATTTTGAAATAATTACTCCTAATCTTAATATTTTAATTGATCCATGGTTTGAAGGCAATCCTGCAGCTAAAATAGGATTTAAAGATTTAAAAAAAGTAGATTTAGTTCTAGTAACCCATGATCATGCAGACCACTTAGGACAAGCAATAGAAATATGTAAGCACTTTAAAGCCCACTTGGGAACTATTGTAGAAATAGCCAATGCTTGTGCCTCTCAAGGTGTTCCAACCGAGCAAATTTTAAATGGAATTGGCTTTAATATTGGAGGCACAGTAAAATTCAAAGATATTCAAATTACTATGACCCAAGCATTTCATTCTTCGGAAAAAGGAAATCCTGTTGGATTTATAGTTCAACTTGAAAATGGATATACTATATATCATGCTGGAGATACAGGAATTTTTAATAGCATGAACATTTGGGGAGAATTATATAATATTGATTTAGCTTTGCTTCCTATTGGTGGAACATTTACAATGGATCCTAAACAGGCAGCTTATGCTTGTAAAATGCTTAAATGTAAAAATGTAATTCCAATGCATTGGGGATCATTTCCTGTTTTAGAGCAAAATACAGATGCATTTAAAAAATACTTAACTCAATATGCACCTAATACTCAATTAATAGAAGCTAACGTAGAAGAAATAATAAAATTATCTTAAAACAAAAAGGCAGTGGTTTTCACTGCCTTTTTGTTTTTTAAATTAACTAAGCAAAACAAATTTCAACAATAATTGGTCCAAACTGGCTTTCAAATGGTATAGCTAAAATAGCGGAATTAGAGACATGACTAATACTATGATTTTTCCCCGTCACTACAGAAGGAATTCCAGCTTCAAAAGTCATACCAATTTCATCCATACCTCTACGAGCTTGACCTGAAATCATATTAGTAAGCTCACCAACTGCGTCTATCACATCTTTATTTAATTCAGTAAACTCCTCGCCTAACATTTGCCCTATAACACCCAAAGCACTCTGTTCAGTAAAAGTTACTGACATACTTCCTTTATTTTTACCATTCGGACTAGAAAAACCAATAATACCTGAAATATCTCCATGAGCTGAATTTTCTTTTTTTAAATATGGCTTTCCAACTTTTACTTCAACCATAGCCATAGTGCCAAGTACATTTGTAACAGCATCTACTACTTTTTTTACTACCTGCTTAACCTTATCTTCCATGAGCATCCCTCTTAACTCAATCTTTTAAATGCATTTTAGACAATCCTATCTAAAAAATCCAGATTTTATTTCAATTAAATTTACTTATTTTTCATGAGACCATTTTAAAAATAAACAACACAAATTGACTATATCATTCATCTATTAAATTTATAAATAAAAGACCTAAAATAATAAAAACTAACAAACTCAACACAGCAAAACGTTGATTTGATGTATAATATGATATTAGACCAAAAACTAACGGTCCTATAATCGCAGATGACTTGCCAATAAATCCATAAAAACCAAAAAATTTACATTCTTCTCCTTTTGGAATAAAATAACTAAACATAGCTCTAGAACTAGATTGAATACTTCCTAATCCAAAACCAGCTATACAAGCTAAAAGAAAAAATAGATCTTTATTATTCACAAAATATACACCTATGATAACTAAACACCAAAAAACTAATAAATAACTTATAATAATTTTTGGACCTTTAATATCAATATATTTTGACAAGAGAAATGAACCTATAGCAGCACTTAATTGGACAACTATATACAAAAAAATTAATTCAGTAAGAGACATTTTTAAACTTGATGAAGCAAATATACTAGAAAATACTATGATAGTATTAATTGCATCTATATATAAAAAATAAGCTAATAAAAATTTCAATAAATTTTTATTAATAAAAACACTTTTTACTGCTTCTTTAAATAAATTAATTCCTTTCTTAATTCCGTGATAGATTTGAACTCTATTTGTATCTTTAGGTAAAAAAATAAAGGCAGGAAAAGAGAAAATAAGCCAAAAAAGCCCTGTACTTAACCATGTGAAAAAAATTAAATCCCTTTTTATCCAATATAAGCCTATAGATAAAGCGAAAATAGAACCAATATATCCTAAGCCAAATCCCCAACTAGAGACTCTACCTCGCACTTCATATGAAGATATATCTAGCAAAAACGAATTATAAAAGATTAAACTAGATTCAAAAAAAATATTACTTGAAACTATTAACCAAAAAGCCCAATAAATATCACCTGCTTGTAAAAAAGACATGCAACATACAATCAAACTTCCTAACAGAGTAAATCCGATAAAAAAAAATTTTTTGATTTTACAGAAATCAGCAATAGCTCCTAAAATAGGAGCTAAAATAGCACTTACAAACATGCTTAGAGAAATGGCTCTACCCCATAATAAATCGCCCCTAGGTCCTCCCACAATATGGGAAACAAAAAAAACAGGAAAAATTACAGCAATAATAACAGCAGAGTAAGAAGAATTAGCAAAATCATATAAACACCAACTTAAAATAGAACGCTGTTTTAATTTTACTCTGTTGACTATTTTATCCACTTGAACCTTTTGTAAGGGCTCCTGTTCTCTTTTCTATTAAAAACTTCGGAGGGACTAAAACCTTTAGGGGTTGCTTAATTCCATAGGTCTTATCTAAAAATCTTAACTTTTCTGCTAAAGCAGGCGTAACTTCATGACCTTTTTTTAAAAGTAGCATTCCATTTAAACTATAAATATCTTCTATAAAAATCATATATGGAATAACTTCCTCTACTGTAACAACCCTTACTTTATATTCGTCATCTAAATTGACTACTTCTAAAAATGCTTTAAAAACTTTTGGATCATAACGAGATTTATGCTCAAGCATTTTATTTAAGGCTTTTTTCTTGCTCTTTTCTCTTAAAATATGCAAGTCAAAATCTAATACAAATCTTAAAATCCTTGCTCCTAAAGGAATCTTATCTCCTCTAAGGGGGTCTAGGGGGAAACCTGTTCCATCATAATTTTTTTGTTGATAAGCTATAATTTCTGCTACCTCTTCCATCCTAGGAATTTTTTTTAATAAATCTGAGGCAATAAAAGGATGCTGCATATAAAGTTGGTACTCTTCTCCTTCTAATCTTTCTCCTGTTCTCACTTTTTTTATAACCTCAGGAGGTAAAATAATACATCCTATTTGAGATAAAAGAGCTGCTGTTTCGTATTTCCAAATATCTATCTCTCCTAAAGTAATAGCCACATCTCGCACATATCTCTTTATCCTAGATGCTCTTCCTAAGGCCTCATCATTGGTCATATTCAAAATATCTACTAAAATATCAATTACTCCTTTTAAAGTCTTTTCTAAAAGTTCTTTTTCTGTTTTTTGCAATCTATAATATTTTACTCCATCTAAAAGAGCTTGTTCTAAATCTTTTGGCTTTACTGGCTTTACTAAAAAACGAAAAACTTCCCCACTATTTATAGCTTGAATAGCATCATCTAAATCACCATGGCCAGTAAGCATCATTCTCACTATAGAAGGAAAAAGTTCCTTTACTCTTACTAAAAATTCTAATCCATTCATTTGAGGCATTTTTAAATCAGCAACTACTACTGCATAAGGATTTTTATCTTTATTTAGAATTTTTAATGCTTGCATTCCATTTACAGCAGTTTCCACCCTAAATTTTTTTCTAAGCGTTCTTCTAAATCCATCTAAAATTTTAGTATCATCATCTACAAACAAAATCTTTTCTAGAATCATTCATCTTCTCCTTTCAATAAACCTAAAAATTCTTTTATCTTATCTTGTAAAGAAAATTTTTGAATCACTTCTTTATTTAAAGAACTAGAAAAGTCTCCATCTAATTTTTCTACTAAAGCATCGGCAATATGTAAAACCACAGTACAATTAATATAATTAAAACAATCTTTCAAGGGCTCATGATGAAAACATACAGCCCGTACAATGTTTTCAGGTAATCCCCACATTGCCAACAAGTATCCTCCGACCTCTGCATGGCTTACCCCAAAAATATATCTTTCACTTTTAAAAAGAGGGAGCTTTTTTTCTTCAGATAATTTAAGAACCTTTCTATATAAATCTGGAAAATTCTCTATTAAAATCACTAAACCACAGTCATGAACTAAACCTGCTAAAAAAACATCATCCAATTCTACATTTTCTAAATTTTCTTTTAACACAATCTGTCTAGCTAGAGAAGCCACATTCAAACAATGCACTATTCTTTTAGACAAAGAGAACCCATTAATACTTACATTTTGCATGGTTTTGAACAAATTTACACCTAAAACTAATGACCTAATAGTATCTATTCCAAGAAAAACTACAGCTTCCTCAATGCTTCTAACTTTTCTTAACAGCCCAAAGAATGCAGAATTAACTAACTGTAAAATTTTACTACTTAGTCCCACATCTTGCATAATAATTTGAGCCAGCATTTTAGGTGTAGCTTTATTAGAATTTAATGCTTTTACTAATTCATTATAAACCTTTGGTACAGAAGGAATTGTTTCTAATTTACCTACTAATTTTCTAATATCCTCGTTTTCCACAATATCTTTAATAGCAAAACCTCTTTTTATAACCTTTTTTAATTCCTCTGGAGATACAGGCTTAGCCAAAAATTGATGTGCCAATCCCACTGTTTTTAAAATAGTTTCCTCTTCTGAATAACCAGAAATAACAATCCTAAGAGCCTGAGGTTGCAATTCACTTGCTACTCTTAAAATTGCACTACCATCTACTTTTGGCATTCTCATATCTGTAGCAATAATATCAAAATGTTCTGTTTTTAACTTTTGCACAGCCTTTTCTGGAACATTTTCAAAAACCATATCCAACGTTTTACGTAAAGAAAATAAACTCCTTTTTAAGGCATTTAATACATTAACTTCGTCATCAACAAATATAATTCTAGGTCTACCCATATCACTCCTCATCAATTGGAATTTCTATATTAAAAACTGTCCCTTTATTCACCTCACTTTGAACACTAAGCAATCCCTTATGTTTTTCTACAATAATATTATAAGAGATAGCCAATCCCTGTCCCGTACCTTTTCCAACTTCCTTGGTAGTAAAAAAAGGTTCAAAGATCTTAGGCAAAATATCCTCAGGAATTCCACATCCTGTATCTTCAATTAAAATTCTTACTCTATCTCCAACTTTTCGAGTAGTGATTTTAATCTTTCCTTTATCTCCTTTTGATGCATTTTCTCCTACTTTTTCTTTTATAGCATCTGCAGCATTAACAATCATATTTAACAACACTTGATTAATTTCAAATGGATAACACTTAACTAAAGGTAAATCTTCTTCTAAATCCAACTCAAAATCAGCTACATACTTCCATGTATTTTTAGTAATAATAGAGGCATTTTCTATAGCTTTATTTAAATTAGTAAATACTTTTTCTTCTCCAGAGCCAGGATGAGCAAATTGTTTCATAGATTGTACTATCTTAGATATTCTCTTTATTCCCTCCAAGCTCTGTTCTATAGCCTTGGGAAATTCTTCTAAAATAAAATCTATATCCATTGATTCTAATTTTTCTTTTAATATTCTTTTACTTTCTTCTATATTTTTTGAAGAAGTTAAACACTGCCGTAAATCTTCTATTAAATTAGTTAAATCTTCTAAAGTTTCTGAAAGAAAATACAAGTTATCACTAACATACTGAGCAGGCGTATTAATCTCATGAGCTATACCCGCAGCCAACTGTCCAATGGCTTCCAACTTTTGAGCTTGAGAAAGTTGACTTTGAATAACTTTAAATTCTGTAATATCATTGCCTACAATAAGTAATATTTTTTCATCTCCATCCCCTGGAAGTTCTCTAAAATCAATAAAACGCAGATCTAAAAAGCCACTTTTACCATCAGAACGTAAATAACGAACCTCCATTTGCGACTCTAACTTAAAAGAATCCTCATTAGGGCTTAAGCTCAAAGTTTCCTTCCATTTCACTTTATCTTTAATTTCAGAAAAATTTTTCCCTACTACTTGTTCTCTTTTAAATCCAAATAAAATTTCTGCCAAAGGATTCCATTCTATTATCTTATCCTCTACATCAATAGCTATAACCAAAAAAGGCAAACTATTAAATAATATCTTAAGACGTGTGCTAATATTTTTATACTCTTGTTCAACTTTTTTTAATTCTGTAATATCGACAATAGATTCTAAAATATATTTTTTACCTTCTATATCTAATGCTGTAACTTTTTTATAAAGATAAACATCTTTTCCATCTCTATTTTTCACTACTATATTATACTCTAAATTATTATTTTCAAAAATATTTGCACATATTCTTCTATCTCCTCCACATAAATAATCATAACAAGATTTTCCTATAATATCATTTTTATTTATTAAAAGTATTTTCTCTAGCTCTGGGTTAATATCTAAAATTTTTCTTGTATCATAATCTACAATTGCCAATCCAGATTGAATATTATTAACAACAGCTTTATACCACTTTTCTCTTGACTTTAATTTTTTATTAACACTTTGAAATGTATTGATGAAAGTAAAATCTTGCAATACAATTACATAAAGATTATCTCCTAATAAAGAAATTGTTGGCTTAAATGACCTTTTATTAAAATAAAAAATATTTTCTCCCAAATATGTATCGTTATTAAACTTTTTCTTTAATATAGAAATAAAAGTATTGTCAGGAAGAATATCAAAAATATATTTTCCAACAACCTGATCCTTTTGCACTATTTTTAAAAAATTTTTATTTGTCTTAACAATCTTAAAATTAGAATCAACTATTACTAACCCATCGCATACAGATTCAATTAATCCACTACAAACAGACAATATGTCCTGTTTGGGAAAAGTTTTTAATTTTCTTTTTTTATAAGTTCCAGGTAAATATCGAGGTATAATTTTTTTATTTTGATATGAAAAAATATCTTTTTTCAACATAGCACTAACCTCATTTTTTAAGGTTATCTAAACTATTTTACAGACAAACAACTTTTTCTTATATTTTGGTTATTATTTTGTGCAATAAAAAAAAATAAAGTCAAGAAAAAATAAAAAAAATTACAAAAAAATTCGCTAATTAACTAATAAACCTCACCCTAATTCAACAACTACATAAGACAGTTATAGAAAAACAAAGTCATTAGACAAAATTCAAACTTTAAACCTCTAATTTGCTTTTTTACCAAAAAAACTTTGAATCTTGCCAATTATAGATTAATATTAACCATTAACTAGTTTTTTTTAGCTTTACTCAAAATTTTTTCTTATAAGGAGGACATTATGTATGTAGGATTAAAAATGCTAACTAACTTCCCCACGCTATCTCCAAATGATTTGATCTTGGACGCAGATAAAATCATGGAAGAAAAGCGACTGTGGATGTTATTAGTAAAGGATAAAAGCAAATTAGTAGGATATATTCGGAAAGAAGATGTTCGAGCTGCACTTCCTTCTCCTGCTACTTCTTTAAGTAGGCATGAAATAAACTATCTTTTAACAAAACTAACTATTGATAAATTAATTCGAACTGACTTAATTAGCGTACATCCATCCACAGAAATAGAGCTAGCAGCCCAATTAATGTATGAAAAAAATCTACCTGGTTTAGCTGTGGTAAACAGCAAAAATAAGCTTATTGGTTATATTAATCGTTCTGTTATGTTAGAAGTCTTAGTAGAAGAAATGGGACTCATGCAAGGAGGATCTAGAATTGCATTTGAAGTAGAAGATAGAACAGGAGTTATAGCAGAAGTTTCTAAATTAATAGCAGATTTAAATATAAGTATTATTTCAACAGGTACATTTTTTCATGCCAACAAAAGAATGGTTGTTTTTAGAGTACAAACAGAAGATCCAACTCCTATTCTAAAAGAATTGTTAAAAAGAAAATATAAAGTTGTTGGCCCAGAGGATTTTGGTAAAGAATGGGAAAAAATGTAAATTTATTAACAGTAGATAAAATAACTCTTACTTTTAAAGGCATTGCAGCCTTAGTTAGTGTAAGTTTTAAAATTAAAAAAGGACAGATTGTCTCTCTTATTGGTCCAAATGGAGCTGGTAAAACCAGCATGTTAAATTGCATTAGTGGGCGATACAAACCAGACAGAGGAAAAATAACTTTAAATGGTCAAAATATATTGCAGCTACCTCCTTACAAACGGGCTAAGTTAGGTCTTGCAAGAACATTTCAGAATATTGCTTTATTCAAAGGACTTACAGTATTAGAAAATTTAATGGTAGGAAGGCATACTCATTTAAACTATGGGCTATTAGCCTCCATGTTTTATTTTGGAAAGGCAAAAAAAATAGAAGAAACTCATAGAAGAGATATAGAAAAAATTATAGATTTCTTAAATCTTTCGCCTTATCGCCATAAAATAGCAGGCTCTTTGCCATATGGAGTACAAAAAAGAGTAGAATTAGGTCGGGCATTAGCTCTAAACCCAACTCTTCTATTATTAGATGAACCAATGGCTGGAATGAACTTAGAAGAAACCGAAGATATGGCACGCTATATTTTAGACATAAATGAAGAATGGGGCATTAGTATTTTACTAGTAGAACATGATATGGGAGTGGTTATGGATATTTCCGATTCTATTGTGGTTTTAGATTTTGGACAAGTATTAGCTACAGGAACTCCAAAAGAAATTCAAAAAAACCCTAAAGTTATTGCAGCTTATTTAGGAGAAGAAGACAGTTTGTTTACAGGACGTTAATTTTATGGAGAGCAAACCTTACTACACTACTTTACCCCAACTTTTACTTAAAAATGCTCAAAAATGGCCTAATAAAACTGCCTTAAGAGAAAAATATTTGGGTATCTGGCAAAAATTTTCCTGGGATAATTACTACCAACACACAGCCTCTTTTGCCGCTGGGTTAAAAAAACTAGGACTAAAGCAAGATGATATTTTAATCTTAATTGGAGATAACAGACCAGAGTGGCTTTTTGCAGAAATAGCAATTCAATCTTTAAAAGGAATTGCTTTAGGACTATATCAGGATGCCCAGGCATCTGAAATAAAGTATATCTTTGAACTCACTCAAGCTAAAGTAGTAGTAGCAGAAGATCAAGAGCAAGTAGATAAAATTTTAAGTATCCGCAACGACCTGCCACACTTAAAATATATAATATACCACGATTCCAAAGGATTACATAATTATCAAGTAGATGGACTTCTAGACTTTAAAAAAGTTGAGAAACTAGGTGAATCAGAATCACATTTATTCCCTAAATGGGCAAAGAATACCCATCCAGAAGATATATGTCTTATAGCAACTACTTCTGGAACTACAGGGAAACCTAAGTTGGCGATGTTATCTCATGTCAATCTTCTTTCAATGGCCTGGAATTTAGGGCTGGTTGATCCCAAATATCCTTCTGACGAGTTTGTTTCCTTTTTGCCATTAGCTTGGATGGGAGAACAAATGATGGCAACAGCTTCTGCCTTACTCTTTGGTTTTTGTGTCAACTTCCCTGAAGAACCAGATACTGTTCAGGAAAATATAAGAGAAATTGGTCCTCATTTAATATTTTCTCCGCCTAGGGTATGGGAAAATTTAGCTGCCAAAGTTCAAGTCAAAATTATGGAAACTACTCCTCTAAAAAGATTTTTATTTAATCTTTTTTATCCATGGGGAGTAGAATATGCAGATAAAATATTAAATCAACAACCTCTATCTATAATAACTAAGTTAAAATATTTTTTAGCAAATCTTTTTTTATTTAGAGCCTTAAGAGATAGATTAGGATTTTCTAGGATACGATCTGCGTCTACTGGTGGAGCAGCACTTGGCCCTGATACTTTCAGATTCTTTCATGCCCTGGGAATAAACCTAAAGCAAATATATGGACAAACAGAAATTTCTGGCATCTCTTGTATTCACAGAAATAAAAAAATAGATTTTGATACCGTAGGCGAACCTATCCCGGAAACTCAAATCAAAATCTCTCAACAAGGAGAAATCCTTTCTAAAAGTCCTGCAGTGTTTAAAGGATATTATAAAAATAAAAAGGCTACAGAAGAAACCTTGGAAAGTGGTTGGTTAAAGTCTGGTGATGCAGGATACTTTAAAGAAAATGGACAATTAGTTGTAATAGATCGTTTAAAAGATGTTATGCATCTTAAAAATGGAACAAAATTTTCCCCTCAATTCTTGGAAAACAAATTAAAATTTTCTCCTTATATTAAAGAAGCAATGGTTATAGGAGAAGGTAAAGATTTTATCGTAGCCATTATTTGTATTGATATGGACATTGTTGGACGTTTTGCTGAACAAAAATTAATTACTTATACCACCTATCAAGACTTAGCATCTAAACCAGAAATTTATGCATTAATAGAAAAAGAAATTTCCTCAATCAATAAAACATTGCCTCAAAATATCCAAATAAAATCTTTTGCCTTACTTTTTAAAGAATTAGATGCTGATGATGGAGAATTAACTAGAACAAAAAAAATTCGCCGTAAATTTGTTGCAGAACGTTATAAAAAACTTATTGACGCAATGTATGAAAATAAAAATAAGACTATTTTAGAAACAGAAATAGTTTATCAAGATGGCAGTAAAAAACTCTTTAAAGGAGAAATAAAAATAAGAAAATTGGAGTAAAAATGGAATATTATCTACAACTATTTATAAATGGATTAGTAATAGGAAGTATATATTCTTTAGTAGCTCTTGGGTTTGTTATTATTTATAAAGCTACAAAAGTGGTCAATTTTGCTCAAGGAGAATTAGTTATGGTAGGTGCTTATATTTGTTTTGCCCTTACTGTACAAATAGGCCTACCATTTTGGATATCATTTATTATGACTTTATTATTTTCTATTATATTAGGTTTATGTATAGAAAAGATGGTATTACGTCCTCTTATAGGAGAACCAATAATTAGTGTTATTATGGTAACAATTGGATTATCATCTGTATTAAAGGCTATTGTGCAAGTTATTTGGGGAACACAAATTCGAGTTTATCCTCAGGTTTTGCCTAATACTCCTATTTTTATTTTTAATTTACCCATAGCTCCAGTTTATATAGCTGCCTTTATCCTCTCTATCCTTCTTCTCATTATATTTTCTTTATTCTTTAAGTTTTCTACCCTAGGCATTGCCATGCGGGCTACAGCCTTTGATCAACAGGCTGCTCAGTCTATGGGTATAGGAATAAAAAATATCTTTGCCCTTTCTTGGTGCATTGCTTGTGTAGTTTCCTCAATAGGAGGAATTATTTTAGGTAATATCAATGGAATAAATTCTGAATTGGGTTCCTTGGGCCTAAAAGTTTTTCCAGCAGTGATTTTAGGTGGTTTAGATAGTTTACTAGGAGCTGCTCTAGGCGGACTTATTATAGGTGTATTAGAAAATATTTGTGATGGTCTTGCTAAAGAGTTTTTACATTTAGGCGGAGTGAAAGAAGTAGCTTCCTTTATTATCTTGGTAATTATTTTAATGGTAAAACCCTACGGACTTTTTGGTAGTCATGAGGTAGAAAGAATATGAAAACAAATAAATGCGGACTTTTTTTTGAAAGTTACTCAGAAGAAAATCAAATATTTCCAAGTAGATTCCAAAAAATATCTTTTATTCTATTTTTTTTATTTCTAGTATTTGCTCCGTATATATGTGATTCTTATATTCTATCTCTTTTTAATTTAATCTTTATAGCTATAATAGGGGCTGTATCTCTAAATTTACTAACAGGTAGTTGTGGACAAATTTCTTTAGGACATGGAGCCTTTATTGGAGTAGGCGCATATGCCACTGCTTTTTTCTTAAATCTAGGCTTAAACTTCTTCCTTGCTCTTCTCTTAGGAGGTCTTATAACAGCTTTAATAGGCATGATTTTTGGACTACCCTCATTACGCTTAAAAGGTATATATTTAGCTATATCTACTTTGGCAGCTCAACTTATATTAGAATATATCTTCCTTCACTGGGATAGTATAACTGGAGGCTCTAATGGACTTGCCATCGACTCTCCTACTATCTTAGGAATTTATTTAGATAATGACTCAAAAATGTTTTATCTTCTTCTCGGTTTTGTGACTATAACTACTCTTTTTATAACCAATATTATGCGTACGAAATTAGGGAGGGCTTTTGTTTCTATTAGAGACTTTTATCTTTCAGCAGAAGTTATAGGGATTAATCTATTTCAGTATAAACTCTATGCATTTGGCATAAGCTCTTTTTTTGCAGGCATAGCTGGTGGACTATGGGCAAGTTATTCTATGTACATCACCCCAGAACAGTTTGGAGTAGGATTATCTATATCTTATCTTGCTATGATTATTATTGGCGGTCTTGGAAAAGTGTTAGGAAGTATTATGGGAGCAGTGTTTATCACGCTTTTACCAGAATTACTTTCTATTATTTCACAAAATTTAAGTTCTATGTTTCCTGATATAAGTACCTATGTCCTAGGTCTAAAAGAAGGAATATTCGGTCTTATTTTAATTTTATTTTTAATATTTGAACCAGAAGGCTTAGCCCATAGATGGCACCTTATAAAGTCTTATTTTAAACTTTATCCTTTTGCACACTAAATTTTATTAACTTTTTATTAACTAAAAATTTGGGGAGGTTTTTATGAAAAAATTAAGATTCTGGTTAATGTTGTTTATAAGTATAAATTTAACTTTCTCTATAGCATGGGCAAAAGAAATAAAAATAGGGGTTCTATCTGATCTTAGCGGACCTACTTCTGCTGTTGGCAGATCCTATGCTAAAGGAGTTATGGATTGTATAAAATATCTAAACAGTAAAGGCGGAATTAATGGATACAAAATAAAAGCAATCCAAGTAGATTATGCATATAATGCTCAACAAGCAATTAGTGCATACAAACGATTTGTTAAAAAAGAACATATTGTAGCCCTTCAAGGATGGGGTACGCAAGACACAGAAGCCCTGACAAGATTTGTAGCAAGAGATAAAATACCTACTTTTTCTGCTTCTTATTCAGCCCACTTAACCAATCCCAAAAAAGCACCTTTTAATTTTTTTATTGCAGCTGACTACTCAACTCAACTAAGAGCTGCTTTAAAATTTTTTAAAGATAATTGGAAACAAAAAAGAGCTCCTCGTATAGCCTTTATTTACCCAGATCATCCTTATGGACTTGCTCCTATTCCTGCAGCCAAAAATTATGCTCAAAAACTTGGGTATGAAATAGTAGGAGAAGAAAATGTTAGTTTAAAGGCTATTGACGCTACTACTCAGCTTTTAAGCTTAAAGAAAAAAAATCCAGACTATGTTTGGATTGGAGGCACAACTCCCTCTACTGCAGTAATTTTAAAAGATGCCAAAAAATTAAATTTTCATCCTGTTTTCTTTGTAAATATTTGGGGAGGAGATGAAAATTTAATTAAGTTAGCAGGCAACACAGCAGAAGGAGTGTATTCTCTTCAAGCAGCTGCAATATATGGTCAAGATGTCCCTGGAATGAAAATAATAAAACAAATAACTCAAAATAAACCTCAAATGACTCACTATATTAGAGGCTTTGCCTCTATGCTTGTAATGGCCAAAGGAATCGAAATGGCAGCTAAAGAGGGAAAAATTTCTGGTCCCCGTATTAAACAAGCTCTAGAAAATTTAAGAAATTTTAATCCCCTAGGTTTAACTCCTCCTATTAGTTATTTTCCAGATGATCATCGACCTAATATGTCTGTATTCATTTACAAAATTGAAAAAGGAAAATTTAAATTTATTCAACAAGTTAATTTAAAAAGAAAAAAAGAATGGTTAGGCAAATAAGATTATGGAAAATATTTTAAAACTTGCTAATGTAGAAGTTGTTTACGATCAAATCATTTTAGTGCTAAAAGGATTATCTTTAACAGCCAAGAAGGGCAAAATTACAGCCCTTCTTGGTGCTAATGGTGCTGGCAAAACAACTACATTAAAAGCAATTTCTGGGTTACTTTTAACTGAAAATGGAGAAGTAACCGAAGGGAAAATATTATTTCACAATCAAGAAATACAAAATTTTTCTCCAGAAAAAATAGTTCGCTTAGGTATTTTTCAAGTCATGGAAGGAAGACGTGTTTTTGAGGAACTTACTGTAGAAGAAAATCTACGCTGTGGATCATATACCAATCCTAAAAATTTTCAAAAAAATCTTGAAAAAGTATATACTTATTTTCCTAGATTAAAAGAACGCCGCAAGCAATGGGCAGGATATCTCTCAGGTGGAGAACAACAAATGTTAGCTATTGGAAGAGCGCTTATGGCTAACCCTAAACTCCTATTATTAGATGAACCATCCCTTGGTCTTGCCCCTCTTTTAGTAGAAGAAATCTTCGCAATAATAACTAAAATCAATCAAGAACAACAAGTATCTGTCCTTTTAGTAGAACAAAACGCAAGAGCTGCCTTGAATATTGCAGATTTTGCCTATATAATGGAAAATGGAAGAATTGTAATGGAAGGCAAAGCTCAAGAACTTCTCAACAATCCTGATGTAAGAGAATTTTATTTAGGTATGGGACATGGAGGAGAGAAAAAAAGCTATCGGAATGTAAAACATTATCGTAGAAGAAAAAGATGGTTATAATACCAAAAAGAGGCAAAAAAATGAACAAAACTTTTCATGACCTTGAAACCATCCCATGGGAAGAATTAAGAGAAAAAAAATTTCGAACCCTCTTAAAAACAGTAAATTTAGCCAAACATAAAGTTAAAGAATTTCAAAATAGAATATCTAACTTAAATATTTCCATAGAAACAGAGCAGGATTTTCAAAATATTCCCTTTTTACCTAAAAAAAAACTTATCGATATTCAGGAACAACACTTTTCAAATCTTTTAGCTACAGAAATAGGCGAACTTGCCCATATATATTATTCGCCTGGGCCACTTTTTGATCCAGAAGGAAATGACCCTGACTATTGGGGATGGGCTGAAGCTTTTTATGCCATGGGATTTAGACCAAAAGATATAGTTCAAATGACCTTTAGCTATCATTTAACTCCTGCAGGACTCATGTTAGAACAGCCTCTTAGAAGAATTGGTTGTGCAATAATCCCTGCAGGACCTGGTAATACTGACATTCAAATAGAAATAATGACCAAATTAAAAGTAACAGGCTTTGTAGGAATGGCTTCTTATCTAAAAACAATTGGGGAAAAGGCACTAAGCAAAGGTTTAAATCTTAAAAATGACTTTCACTTAAGAGTTGCCTTTAGCGCTGCTGAAATTCTTACCAATTCTTTGCGTAAGGAAGTAGAAAATATGTTCGATATTACTCTGCGCCAAGGATATGGAACAGCTGATGTAGGTTGTATCGCTTACGAATGCGAACACGCTAATGGAATGCACCTTTCTACTCGCTGTTGGGTAGAAATATGTGAACCAAATACAGGAAAACCACTTCCTCCAGGAGAAATAGGAGAAGTTGTAGTAACGCCTTTTTCCTCTGTCTATCCTCTAATTAGACTAGGAACAGGAGATTTATCTAAATTAGATTTTAGTCCTTGCCCATGTGGTAGAACAAGTCCACGACTAGTAGGTATTTTAGGAAGAACAGATAATACTGTAAAAGTAAAAGGACAGTTTGTTTATGAGCATCAAGTAGCAGAAGTAATAAAAGCTTTTCCTGAAATAAAATCATGGGAATTACTTATTACTAATCCTAATAAGAAAGACAAATTAACTTTGAAAATAGAAACAAATACAGATTTTAATAGTACTCATCTAGTTTCATTATTTAAAGAAAAAATCAAACTGCTTACAGGAGTGGAAATACATTCAAAATCGCTATCTTCTAAAATAGTAGATCAAAGAAAATGGGCCTAAGATAATCATTAGTAATTATTAGTTAATTCTTTATATTCTTTTTGAAGTTTTTCTAATTCTCGCTTTTGAGAAGAAGTTTTAGCAAGTAATTTAACTTTCTTTAAGTGAAATTTAAACTTTTTTATCTTATGTTGCAAAAGGTAAGCATAAGCTAAGTGCAAATGAGCTTTAAACATCTTATTATGTTTACCATAAAATATCCCTACTATTTCATGAACATTGGCATTATAAAACATTTTTACTAAGCATTCCTGGAAATATTTCTCAGCCTCTTTTATTAATCCTTCTTCTGCCAAAGCCCTTGCATAATAGAAAAGAGTAAGACTATCTTTTGAATTTAATAAAAACGACTTCTGTAAATTCAAAAGAGCTTTATTTAACTCGCCATATTGATAATAAAACTTACCAATTTCTCTATAAAATACAGCATTTTTTTTACAATCAGGAATATCATTCAAAAGAATAAAATATTTTTTCGCCTTTTCCAAAGCATTAAGTCGGGCATAAACAATCCCTTTGCCTAGTAAATCATAACAGCTATTACCCTTAAAATAATGTAAAGCCACCTTAGGACTATTATATTTGGATCTTAATAAAGTCTGGACAAGCTGAAGTTCTACACTTTTTTTTAACTCTGATTTCACCCGTAAACGTTTTAATCTATCTTCTAAATATCCGATCCTTTCTTCTACTGCAGGATGAGTTGATAAGTAGGAAGGTAAAGTTCCTCCACTTAACCAACGTTGTTTCCTTATTTTTTTAAAAACTTCCACCATTCCCCAAGGGTCATATCCTGCTTTAACCAAATAATTTAATCCTATTTGATCTGCTTCTCTTTCATTTTCTCTTGTATATTTTAAAAGAGCACTTTGAGCTCCTGCAATTGAGCCTATCATCAAAGCCTGTCCTGCTTGAGTATTACCTCCTACTAAGATACCTGCCAGTAAAGTCAGTATACTTCCTACGCTTACTAGTTGAGAACGTTCTATGTTTTTAGCCACATGACGTTGAGTAAGATGAGCTAATTCATGAGCTAAAACACCTGCAAGTTCACTATCTGAGTCTACTTTTTCAACCATACCTGAATATACCACCATATAGCCAGCCAAGGTTGCAAATGCATTCATAGCATTGTTTTGAACCACATCAACTTCAATTTTAAAAGGATAGTAAGGAGCACTTTTAGCTAATTTAAAGACCATTTGACGAACATAGGAATTAATTTCAGGATCTTGAATTAAAGGAAGATGGGAACGAATAATTTTTTTAAATTTTTTCCCTAATTCAGCTTCTTTTTTTAAGCTAAACTCCCCAAACGCATTGCAAGTATAGGGATAAAAGCAAAATAAAAAAATACTTAAAATAAAACGAACAGTGCGGAAGATCATTTATTCATCATATCTAAAAATTCTTTATTAGATTTTGTTCCACGCATTTTATCAAGCAAAAATTCCATACTCTCTAAAGGATTCATAGGTGCTAATACCTTTCTTAAAATCCAAACCCTATTTAAAATATCTGAAGGTAATAAAAGTTCTTCTTTTCTAGTACCAGAACGATTAATATCAATTGCAGGGAAAATACGTTTTTCAGCTAAATGTCTGTCTAAATATAAATCCATATTTCCAGTACCTTTAAACTCTTCAAAAATAACTTCATCCATCCTAGAGCCTGTATCAATAAGTGCAGTTGCAATAATGGTCAAACTTCCACCTTCTTCTACATTTCTTGCAGCTCCAAAAAATCTTTTTGGTCTTTGTAAAGCATTAGCGTCTAAACCACCAGAAAGAACTCGTCCAGAAGAAGGAGTAACAGCATTATAGGCTCTAGCCAATCTAGTAATACTGTCTAATAAAATCACTACATCCATTTTTCGCTCTACCAAGCGTTTAGCCTTTTCAATAACCATTTCTGCTACCTGCACATGTCTCTGAGGTGGCTCATCAAAAGTAGAGCTAATAACTTCTGCCTTTACTGTACGTGCCATATCAGTCACTTCTTCTGGTCGCTCATCAATTAATAACACAATTAAATAAACTTCTGGATGATTAGCATTAATAGAATTGGCAATAGTTTGTAATAGCATTGTTTTCCCTGTTCTAGGAGGAGCAACAATAAGCCCTCTTTGTCCTTTTCCTATAGGAGTTAACAGGTCTATAATACGAGAAGAATAATTTTCTGCACCATTTTCAATAATAAATCTATCATTAGGATAAATAGGGGTTAAATTATCAAAAAGAATGATTTTACGAACATCTTCAGGAGGAGCAAAGCACACTTCATTAATTCTTAATAAAGCAAAATAACGCTCAGCCTCTTTTGGAGGTCTAATTTGTCCAGCAACTACATCTCCAGTTCTAAGTCCAAATCTTCTAATTTGAGATGGAGACACATAAATATCATCTGGTCCAGGCATATAACTATACATAGGAGAACGCAAAAAACCAAAACCATCAGGAAGAATTTCTAAAACACCTTCTCCATAAATAGAACCATTTTGGGCAGCATAGGTTTTTAAAATAGAAAAAATTAATTCTTGTTTAGTTAGGCCACTAGGATTTTCTACTTTAAATTCAGAAGCAAGGTCCATTAATTCTGCCATTGATTTCTTTTTCAACTCAGATAAATTCATACACTTTCACTCCTCTTACAAAATTTTATATTCTTTAAATTAAGTTTAAATATAAACCAAACAAAAAATATTTAAATAGAACAACACAGATTTAAAAAAACGGTTGGGTCAGAAATGAAGGGATACTTACAACTTAAGATCAAATCTCCTTTAGAAAGTAAAAAACAAAAAATCAATATCTTTTTTACTCTGAATTATCTCTTTGTTCAAGATTTTCTTCATCTTCTTCTTGTTTTTTACCCAAAATATCAGCAAATAACTCTTCTACTCTTTTTTTGGCTTCACTTTGAGGAATGTTTAAAGCATAGGAAAGTTCCATAGAAATAAGAGACATAGCATGTTCTAATAATCTTCTTTCGCCAAAAGACAACTCTTTATCCTGACTAATAAGATATAACTCTTTTAAAACATAAGCTACATCTTTTAAATCACTACTTTTTAACTTTTCAGAATATTCTCTATAACGACGATTCCAATTTTGCCCTGTATAACCAGTGAAATCAGAACGATCTTTTAAAAACTCTAAAATTCCCTCTCCTTGTTCTTTACTATATACTGATCTTAATCCTACATTTTCAGCATTGCTCACAGGTACCATTAAAGTAACATTATTACTAAGAATTCTTACAATATAAAGCTGGGTTTTTACTCCACCAATCTCCTGCTCCTCTATTCTTTCCACCATTCCTACACCTTGAGCAGGATAAACAACTAATTCTCCCACATTAAACACAACCACGGCCTCCTCTATTCTAGATAGACTATTTCACCATTATCTGAGTTATATATATGTTAGCCTAAAATCAAAAATAAGTCTATGGTTTTTGCGAAGACTTAAATAAAAAAGAAAGCAGGAGATTTATATATTTTTCCGATTAAATTTTTCTTGAGCTTTAATAAAACCTTCTTTTAAACAACAAAAAACAGCTTCTTTAGCTATTTTAATCACATCTTGCCATTTTTTTTGTTGCTCTTTATAAAAAGGAGAAAGGACAAAAGATGCAATATCTTCCCCATAAAGAGGGCGACCAATTCCTACCCTTAAACGCAAAAAGTCTCGGTTGCCCAATTCCCTACAAATAGACTTTATACCATTATGTCCAGCTGTTCCTCCCCCAGCCTTAAATTTCAATCTTCCAAGAGGTAAATCCAATTCATCATGAATCACTAATATTTCTGAAGGTAAAATTTTATAAAAAAAAGCAATCTTAGATACTGCAATACCACTTGCATTCATATAAGTAAAAGGTTTAAGAAAAAATATCTTTTGTTTATTATCTAACTCCCGAATAAAAAACAACTCTCCTAAAGAAAAATTTTCTTTTTCTACATTTAAACCCTTTTCTTCTAAACACCTATCAACAATTTGAAAGCCAATATTGTGCCGCGTATCTTTATATCTAGCTCCTGGATTTCCTAAACCAACCACTAATTTAATCATTTCTTTCTACAAAACAAAAGCCCCTTAAAAGGGGCTTTTTTAAATACTACAAAGTATATTTATAAAAAATTATTCTTCCTCTTCCTCTTCTTCCTCTTCAGCTTCTTCTTTTTCTGGTTCTACTACTCCCACTACTGCAAAATTCTCATCAAAAACAGCTTTAACCCCTTCTGGCATACTTAACTCATCTATATGGAGATTTTGATTAAGATCAAGTTCACTTACATCTATCTCTATGAACTCTGGAATATTAAGAGGTAAACATCTAATCTCTAATTCTTCTCTAAATATCTCTAAAATACCTCCCTTTTCTACTCCCTTGGCTTTTCCAACTACTTTAACAGGAACAGATACATCCACTTCTTCTTTTAGATTAGGGCCATAAAAATCAATATGGACAACTTGATCTTTAACAGGATGCTTTTCCACTTCCCATATCAAAGCAGATCTTTTCTCATCTTTTCCACCATTAACAATATTCAATTCTACCACATTCGTACTTCCTGCCTGATGCCAAGCCTTTAAAAAAGGGCCATTTTTAACTTGAAGCAAAATATTATCGCCTTTAAAGTCATAATAAACAGCAGGTATATACCCTTCTTTTCTCAATTTTTTGTTTGTCTCTTTTCCTTTTGTCTCCCTCTTTTCCACTTGCAGACTAATCATCTCAGCCATATTTGACTCCTTACAAATAACTTTACTTAATCCTAGAAAACAACACACTTACAGAAGACTCTGTATGTATGTTGTGAATTGCCTTTGCAATAAGACTGGCAACAGATATAACTTTAAACTTTCCACACTTCTCAGCTTCTTCCTTTAAAGGAATGGTATCTGTAACTATAATCTCTTTAAAACAAGATTTTTTAAGTCTTTCTATTGCTGGACCAGAAAGAACAGGATGAGTAGCACAAGCATACACTTCTTTTGCCCCATTTTCTTTTAAAACTCTACCTGCCTCCACCATGGTACCAGCAGTATCAATCATATCATCAAGCACTATAGCAACTTTATCTTTAACCTCTCCAATAACTCTCATTGCCTGAGCTTTATTTGGAGTATCTCTTCGTTTATCAATAATAGCAAGTTCAGCCCCCAATCTTTTTGCATAGGCCCTTGCTCTTTCAGTTCCACCTGCATCAGGAGACACAACTACAACATCTCCTTCAATAGATTTCATATAATCCAATAATACTTCTGCTGCATAAAGATTATCCACAGGGATATTAAAAAAGCCTTGAATTTGACCTGCATGTAGATCAACTGTTAACAATCGACTAACCCCTGCAGTAGTAATAAAATCAGCTACTAATTTTGCACTTATAGGAACCCTAGGAACAACTTTTCTATCTTGCCTAGCATACCCATAATAAGGCACTACAGCAGTAACACGCCCAACACTTGCCCTTTTTAAGGCATCTAACATCAAACAAAGTTCCATTAAGTTATGATTTACAGGAGCACACGTAGGTTGGACAACAAAAACATCATCTCCCCTTACATTATCACCAACCTCTACTCTAATCTCACCATCACTAAACGTACTAACCAGCGTAGGAGACAAAGTCATCCCTAAATGATTACAAATTGCCTCTGCTAAGGCAGGATTTGCTGTCCCAGTAATAATTTTTAATTCACCATGTCTTGGCATTTGAAACCACACTCAAAAAAATGGCTGGGGCGGAAGGATTCGAACCCTCGCATGACGGGACCAAAACCCGTTGCCTTACCACTTGGCGACGCCCCAGCAAGGTTAGACAAAAGAATAATTATACGACAATAAACCTAATTTGTCTAGAACTGCTTGAGCCTGTTTTTGCTTTTTTGTTTCCCTAAACAAAAAAAACATTGCAGAACCAGACCCACTCAAACCTCCCCCGCAAGCACCAAGCTTAAACATTTCCTCTTTTAACTCTCTCATTTGAGGGTAGGCATGAAATATTATCTTTTCAAAATCATTTAAAAGAACAATCCGTCCCTGAGAAACAGACTTTTTATTTATCCAAGCGGATAATGTCAAGAAAGATTTTTTAGATATTTGGATTTTATCCCAACATTCATAAGCCCATTTAGTAGAAATTTTAATTTTTGGACAAATTAACAAGCCTTTCAGCCCTGTTAAATCAATAGCTAAGGGCTCTATCTTTTCTCCAATCCCTTCAACCCAAGAAGGTTTGTTAAATAAAAAAAAAGGAACATCTGCACCCAACTGAGAAGCTATTCTAATTAAAGAATTTTTACCTAGAGGAGTTGGTAAAAGGTGATTTAAAAAATTCAAAAACACTGCCGCATTAGCACTTCCGCCTCCAAGTCCAGCTCCAATTGGTACTTTTTTATTTAAATAAACTTTACATCCTCCTTGAAATCCTGTTTCCTTTTTAAAAAGCCAAAAACATTTTTCTAAAATATTATTTTGTTCTAAAAATTTAAAATTAGAAGTCAAAAAAAAACTTTCTTCAGAAGTTAACGTTACTTTTATTTCATCCGTTGGATATGGTAGAGGAAAAAACAGAGAGGTTAGCAAATGGTAACCATTTGCTAACCTCTCTCCTATCTTTAAAAACAAATTAACCTTACATCTAGAAACTAATAAAACTTCATCCATTTAAAACACTATTTTATATCTTCTAAAGAAATTGTTCTAAATAAATTTTGTCCATTCCGTCTAAGCAATAACATCAACACTTTTTTAGGTTTAGCATCTTTTAAATAAATCTTTTCAAGCTCATGAACACTATCTACTTCATGCCCATTAGCTTCCAAAATAACATCACCTGGACGAATATCACTTCTATCTGCCAAAGAATTATCTTCCACAGCAGTAATCAAAAGACCTTTTACACTATTTAAACCTAAAGCCTTAGCTTCTTTTGGAGTAATTGGTCTCACACTTATACCAAGTTCTCCAAACGTAAATTCCTGGACTTTAGAACTTGTTCGAGCAAGTTTTCTTAAATCTCTTTCTCCTAATATTACTTTTAATTCTTTTATTTTACCTTTTCTCCACACAGAAATAGTAATTTTAGTCCCAGGTAAAAGATTGCCTATTTTTCTCGTAAGATCAGAAGAATCTTCCACTGGTCTTCCATTAACAGCAATAATCACATCTCCTGGCTTAACGCCTGCTTTATCTGCTGGATCTCCAGGAGTTACAGAGGCAACCAAAGCTCCTTTTGCTTTCTCTAGTCCTAAAGCCTTTGCTGTATTTTCATCTACATCTTGAATAGTAACTCCTAACCAACCACGTCTTACTTTTTTGTTCTTTTTTAGCTGTTCAATTACGCGTTTAGCCAAATTACTAGGAATCGCAAAACCTATTCCCTGCCCAGAAGCAATAATTGCGGTGTTAATACCTATCACTTTTCCATCTAAATTTAACAAAGGTCCACCGCTATTTCCTGGATTAATAGAAGCATCTGTTTGAATAAAATTATCATACGGACCCTCGCCAATTACTCTACCTTTAGCACTAACAATACCAGCAGTGACTGTATGATCTAAGCCAAAAGGATTTCCTATTGCCACAACCCACTGTCCAACTTTTAACTTATCTGAATCTCCAAATTCTAACGTAGGCAAATTATGAGCATTAATTTTTAACAAGGCTAAATCTGTTTCTGGATCTGTTCCTACTATCTTTGCATTATAAGTCTTTTCCCCGTTTTTACTATGAAAAGTAACTTTAATTTGATCTGCACCTTCTACTACATGATTATTAGTTACAATATAACCATCAGGAGAAATAATAAATCCAGAACCAAGAGATCTCTGTTTTCTGGGTTTTTCTAATTGTCTTCCAAAAAACTTCTCAAACTGATCAAAAAAGTCATCAAAAGGAGTGCCACCTCTAGGAAAATTATGAAAAAAACCTCTTAAATTAGGTCCTTTTATTACCTTAACTGTTCCAATATTAACAACAGCCTTTCCTGCTTTTTCTGCCAACTCAGTAAAATCAGGTAATCCAGCCCATGCCACACTAACCAAAAATAAAAAACTCACTACCAAATTAAAAAAGAAAACCCGCTTTTTCATTTCTAGCCTCCCTAAGCAGAAAAAAATTTCAACCGCAGAGCTCTGCCATAAGTTTACCAAGTAATCACCATCTCTTAACTAGTCAATCCATTGTCTTATAATCTACCCCATTTCAAATATAGACAAAACTTGCGAGAATTTTTTTTTTAGATTACCTGAAAGACTTCTATCTTCATAGCAAAAGGAAAAACAATGCTTATTGATGAAATTAAAAGACCATGGCTAAAACACTATGATCCAGGCATAAGCCCAAAACTTCACTACGAGAAACTGCCTCTTTACGAATTTTTAGATCGTACAGCTCAAAAATATCCTCACAGAACTGCTATTATCTTCAATAATTGGAAAATTTCATATAAAAAGTTAAAAGTCCTAACAGACTTTATTGCTTCTAACTTAAAAAAACAAGGTCTTCGTCCAGGAGACCGAATAGCTATTATACTTCCCAATTTACCTCAAACTATTTTAAGTTATTGGGGAGCTTTAAAAGCTGGTGGAGTAATAGTAATGACAAATCCTCTCTACATGGAAAAGGAAATACTCCACCATTTCAATGATTCTCAAGCAAAATTTCTTATTACTCTTGATTTACTTTGGTCTAAAATCAATAAAATGTTACCTCATTTACCAATTCAAAAAATATTTATAACAAAAATAAGTGACTGTTTAAAATTTCCTTTAAATCTTTTATACAAAATTAAAACAACAAGAGAAAAAACTTCTCCTAAAATTAAATTCTCTTCCCAAGTAATTCCTTGGAAAACACTATTAAACAAAAATAATAAATCAATTAAATTTAGACCAAATCCCTTAAATGATATTGCGCTACTCCAATATACAGGAGGGACAACAGGTGTTTCCAAAGGGGTTATGTTAACCCATTACAACATGGGTACAAATATTCAGCAATGTATACATATACTACATGAAATGAAAAATGAAAAAAATACCTTTCTTGCTATTTTGCCGTTTTTTCATATCTATGGATTAACTGTTTGTGTAAATTTCGCTACTGCTATTGGAGCCACTATTATACCAATGCCTAGATTTTCCCCTTTAGACGTCTTAAAAATCATAGATAAATTAAAACCCACTATCTTCCCCTCAGCACCATCTATATTTACAGCTATTTTGCAACAAAAAAATCTTCAAAAATTTGATTTATCTTCCATAAAATATTGTATTTCAGGATCTGCTCCAATTCCTGTAGAATTAATTGAAAGATTTAAAAAGTTAACAGGCGCAGAAATAATAGAAGGATATGGACTTACTGAAGCCTCTCCAATAACCCACTTAAATCCTCTAAAAGGAAAAAAGAAATATGGTTCTATTGGTTTACCCTTTCCAGATACAGATGCCTGTATTGTAGATATGGAAGTCGGCACAGTACCTCTGCCCCCTGGTAAAGTAGGAGAATTAATAATAAAAGGCCCTCAGGTAATGAAAGGATATTGGAATAGACCTGATGAAACAGCAAATGTACTTAGAAACAATTGGCTTTATACTGGAGATATAGCTTATATGGATGAGGAAGGTTATTTTTTTATTGTTGACAGAAAAAAAGATTTAATTATCTCTGGAGGGTATAATATTTATCCCAGAGAAATAGATGAAGTACTTTATGAGCATCCAAAAGTAAAAGAGGCTGTAACTGTGGGAATACCTAGCCCTACAAGAGGAGAAATAGTAAAAGCATATATTGTGCCTAAGGAAGGAGAAACTATCACAAAAGCAGAAATTATAAAATTTTGTAAAGAAAAGCTTGCCAATTACAAAGTTCCGCGTCAAGTAGAGTTTAGAAAAGAACTACCAAAAACAATGGTAGGAAAAATTTTAAGAAGGGCTTTAAAAGAAGAAGAATTAAAAAAATTACCCAAACAACAAAAGGAGAGTTAACCATGTATTGTGCTAAATGCAAGTATACTACGTTTGACCATTTTGATAACTGTCCTAAATGTGGAAAAAGTTGGCAAGAAGAAAAAGAAAAGTTGGGATTAGGATGGTTAAACTTTGTGTCAGGAAATTTTTCTGACCTTGAAACACAAGAACTTGAAGAAACAAAAATTTCTCCCCAAGAAGAAAAATTTGAATTTGAAAACAATGAAGAATCAGTGTTTTCTTTAGAACAAGAAACTCCAGTAGAAAAATCAAAAGACGAGCATGCTCCTCTACTAGAGGCAAATATTACTTCAGACTCAAACATTTCTAATGAATCTGAAGAAATGGAAATCGAATTTTCTCCAGAAAATATTTTTGAAGAACCATCTTCAGAAGGTACTGAGGACTCTATCTCTACTGCCTCCCAAGATAACCATGACGAAATTATGTCTGAGTTACTAGACGACCTATCTTTAGAAGAAGAATCATCCACTCTTCCAGAAGAACCAGAAGAAGAGGAAGAGATGGAAGAATTACTAGAAGATATTGATGAATTAGAAGAAATGCTAGAGGACGATAAATCTTCCCACTCTCCTAACAAATAATGGAGAAACAGAATTGAATATTCTAAAAAAAATCTTAAAACATGAAGTTTTTCCTGCCTTAGGCTGTACTGAACCTATTGCTATCTCCTATGCAGCAAGCACTGCATCAAGTTATACATCTGCTGAACTAAAAAACATAAAAATCACTGTTGATCCTGGAGTATATAAAAACGGATTTGCAGTAACTATACCTAACACTAATGGAGAAAAAGGTAACTTAATAGCTGGAGTAATGGGCGCACTTATAAAAAAACCCGAACTTAAAATGGAAATTTTAAAAAAATCAACTCCTGAAATTATTGCCCAAGCTAAAAAAATCATTGAGCAAAAAAAGGCATCTTTATGTTTAGATAATTCAAAGGCTAAACTTTTCATAAAAATAGAACTAATATCAACTAAAAATGAAATTGTAGAGGTTATAATTCAAGACGAGCATACTAATATCACTCAAATTAAAGTAAATAATCAGATCATACTAAAACAAGAAGAAAAAACTCAAAGCCATGATTATTCCTACAAAGAAAAATTAAAAGAACTTTCCATAGCAAATTTTATTGATATCATTGAGAATGAAATTGATGACCAAGATTATAAATATATTTTAAAAGGAGTTGATTTAAACTTAGAAGCAGCCAAGCAAGGAGAAAAACTAAAAAAAGTGGGCTATTATCTCAAAGACCTCTTACATAAAGGATTTATTTCAAATGATATTTTTGCAACTATAAAAATAGCCACTGCTTCAGCTACTGATGCAAGAATGAGTGGTCTAAATTGTCCAGTCATGTCTAGTGGAGGAAGTGGTAATCAAGGCATTGTGGCTATTCTTGTACCATATCTTGTTGGCAAATATTTTAAAATACAAGAAGCTAAAATAGTAAAAAGCATTGCTCTCTCACATTTAATAAATAGTTACATCAAATGTTATACAGGAAACCTATCTTCTCTATGCGGATGTGCTATTGCTGCAGGAGTAGGAGCTGCAGTGGCAATAGTGTATCAACAAGCAGGTAAAGATATGGATAAAATCTATTTGGCTATAAACAATCTCATCAGCGACTTAGGAGGAATGCTCTGTGACGGTGCTAAAAACGGATGTGCCTTTAAAGTAGCTAGCTCTGCTGATTCTAGTCTAAGAGCTGCTTATATGGCCCTAAATAACAACGGCATCACTTATAGTGATGGATTTGTTGGCCTAACAGGAGAAGATACTATAAAAAATCTAAGCAAAATAATTGACTTCGGTATGGAAAAGGCAAATGAAGTAATGCTTGAAATTATGACTAATAAAACGCAAAGTCCTTGCCTATGATCCAAGATATTACAATTCCTCTACCGCCTTGGCTCAAAACTCTAACTCCACCTTCTGCATTTTCTAATGACACAAGCAAAATGGAATTTGCCATTTTTCTTGCTAAAAAAAATATTGAAGAAAAAACAGGTGGGCCATTTGGAGCAGCAATCTTTTCTTCAAAAACTAATAAACTTCTCGCTTATGGAGTAAATTTAGTTACTTATGCCAACATTTCCATCCTCCACGCCGAGATTGTAACTTTTATTTTAGCTCAAAAAAAACTAAAATCTTATACTCTAAACTTTGATAACGAAGAATTTGAATTATTTTCTTCTTCAGAACCATGTGCCATGTGTTTAGGAGCTTGCTTATGGTCTGGAGTTAAAAAAGTCGTATATGGAGCACCAGCTAAATACGCGAGAGAAATAGGATTTGATGAAGGCCCTGTATTCCCAGAATCTTGGCAATATCTTCAACAAAAAGGTATTCAATTAAAAACAAATGTCTTAGCTGATAAAGCTAGAAAGGTCTTACTAGAATATAAAAACAAACAAGGCATAATTTATAATGGCTAAACTGACTTTAGCCAAGCAATAAATCTCTCTAAGAAATAAATACTTCTTTTTAAACAAGACATACTAAAATTATTATTTTGCCATTCTAAAATAAAATAACTACTGAGAGGTCTAAAATAGATATCAAATTTTTTCCAAAAATTAGTATTAATCTCTTTATTTTTAAAAATCACTTTAATTTCATTTAAACAATATCGTGCTTGAGCTAAAAGTAAATTAATTATATCTTCATCATATATTGATATTCTTCTTAAAATTTTATTTATTTGATACTCTTCATTCCATAATCCCAATAGTGTTCCGAATACTAAAAACCAAAATTCTCTTACTATATCATTTTTATACATAAATTTAGATTTTAAATAGAATAAGCCATTTTTTCTACTTACAAAATACAATCTATACTCTTTATCTTCAAAGTTACCTTCATTCTCAAAAAGTTTACACACAAAACGAGCAGAAAAGTTATTTTTACATTCATAATTAAAATTACATTCCCAACAAGGAAAACAATCTGTATATCTTCTAATTACCATATTTCCAGGTAAGTAAGGTCCTGTATCCCAAGGACTAACATTTCCCATTGAAATATTTAAAACCTGTTTTCCCATAAAAGTAGCTATATGCATTGGACCGGTATCAGGAGTAATAAATAAATCAAAAAAAGAAATACTTTTAGCAAATTCCACCAAATTAAACTTCCCAGTAAAATCCATTGATTTAGGAAGGCCAAATTTTTCAATCAAACTATTGGCTAATTTTTTTTCTTTTAATCCTCCTAACAAAAAAGGTTTCCTATTTTTATTTAAAAAAAAGGTTATAAGTTCTTCCCAAAAAATACTATTTGGATATTTAGACTCCTCACTAGCTCCTAAAAAAAGACCTAATTTTAAAGGAAAACTCAAAGAATTTGTTAAAAAAGACCATTTATGATTCTTAATAGTATCTAAAGAAATCACATCAAGAGCATTTAAATCCGCCCAATGGAAAGCGTTAAATGTATTATTTTGAACTAATGAAGCTCTATAAAGTTGCCATTTACCTTTAATATAAAGGTGTCCATCTCTATTTTCCACATATCCATATTTTTGTTCAGCTCTAACAAGATAATTTAAACGGGCTGCTTCTTTTCTATGACTTAAATTTAAACTAAAAAAAAAGTCTGTATGTAATACTTTTGCCAATGTAGTCCAAGAAAAAAAAATTGCTCCTGGGAAAAAATCTTTTACTTGCTTACAAATATGTTCTTCTCCAAAAAAACAAATAGGATGATTAGGATAAGCCTTTTGTAACCATAAAAATAGGGGATAAGTTAAAATCATATCCCCCATTCTTTGTAACTGAATAATTAAAATTGGTTTCATTTTAAGAAAAGCACGAATACATTGTTTTATATAGAAATGTTAATCTTTGTTCATAGGTATGTTCTTTTATAATTCTAGCTCTTGCGTTTTCAATAATTTTGCATCGTAAGTTACTATGCTTTAAGTAAAAATTTATATAGTCTTCAATCTCGTCTTTATTTTTATAACACACGACCTCTTTTTCTATTTCAAACAATTCTCTTATTTGCTCTCTGTAGTCAGTAAGTAAAAAATTACCACTAGCAGGCACGTCAAACACTCTCTGGTTTACCGCACCTTTCATTTGAGCACTAGTAGAATTAAAGTTAATTTTATTTTCTCCATAGAAAAAAGGAAGTTCTGAATAATAATTTAACTCTTTATGATAAATCCAGTTAGACTTAGGTAAAATTTTAAACCATCCCTTATCCCCAACAATTAAAGGATTAAACTTCAAAATCTCTAAAATACATTCTCTTCTATATTCTAAAGTTGCTTGCCAAGTTATAAGAGTTTCAAAGTTCAACTTGTCTTCTATAGTAGGCAACTTAGTCCACTTTTTATATATCTCAGGGAAAAATTTAGCTATAAATTCATTTACTATAAGAAAATCACTATTTTTAAAATCAAGAGCTATTTGTTCATATTTAGCTAATATATCTTTAAATTGTTCTAGCTTTTCTCTTCTTTTTAAAACTTTAAAAAACATAGAATTTCCAACAAAAGATACATCTCTAATTAAACGACTTCTAATTTTACTATTATTCTTAGGATTAAATCTTTGAACATCTGTGGCCAAAGGTAAATAAAATACTTTATCAAATCCTTTTTCTTTTAAAACTTTAATATTATCTTTATCCCAAGTAAAAATAACAGTAAAATCACTTTTTACTTTATTATACATATACAAAATAAGATGAGGATTATCTACAAACCAAGAGGCTAAAGGAAGCTCCATCTTTTCCAATAAATCTATCAAAATACCTTCCTTATCTACTCCTAAGTGATTTATAGTCAAAACAAAGTCTGGTTTAAAAGTAATAACTGCTTGTAAAAAATATTTTACAAATTCTTCTGAACCTATCTCTTGATTAGGTAAATGAAGAAGATAATAATCATAATCCAGTCTCTTACACGCTGTAATAACCTCTCCCATCAAAAAATATTCTGAAGTTATTAAAAGGATCTTAGGCTTATTCTTAAACTTTTTATATCTAGCTTGTTGCCAAAAATTAAACCTTCTATTTGCTTCTAAGCATTTAAAAAGAGGACGATAAAATTTAGGATATTTTTTCCAAAAATAAGGTATAGTTATAGGTAAAAAAGGGTTGCCTTTATTAGCAATTTGCCATTTAGTAAGTTGATTAAGGGCTAATTCAGGATTACTCGTTTGAATAAACAAAAAACCTTTTATTATCTTAAATTTTTCTTTTGCATAAGATGGTACTACAAATGCTGCTGTTTTATATTTTTTTTGTAAAAAGGATATAAGTTTTAAAGAGTAGCCTAAAAAGACTGGCAAATGGTTAGATAAATGAGATAATTTTTCTTCAACCTTTTTTAAAAATTGATTAGGATAAGCTCCTAAATAATCTTCTTTTTCCATATAAATAATTATAGTTAAATATTACCAACTTTCAACTTGAGGACGATGAAAATAAAATTCTACCCTTCTGTTAAGAGCACGATTAGCTTCTGAAGTATTTGGAACTAAGGGTCTAGTATCAGCATAACCTACAGCTTTAATTCGTGAAGGGTTAATCCCTCCCTTTTGAATAATATAACGAACTGCTGCTGCAGCTCTTGCAGCAGAAAGTTCCCAATTAGAGGGAAACTTTTTACTTCTAACAGGTCTATCATCTGTATGACCTCTCACAACTAAATCAAAATTATTTTCTTTTAATATCTTTATTACTTCATTTAAAATAGGGTATGCCTTTGGTTTTAACACCGCTCCACCAGGATCAAACATCACTCCACTACTAACTCGAATTAAAACTCCATTATCATCAGAAGTAACTTCTACATTCTTTTTTAAAAATTCATCTTCATCTAATACAGCCTTTAATTTCAGAACCATACCCAACAGTACTTTGGTATCTTTATCCAATTTTATATCTTTTCTTTCGTATCTAGTAGGAGAAAAAGCTATGTAATCAGCTTGTTTTCTTTGTACCTGTACTCCAAAAGCTTCTTTAATAGAACCCAACATATCTTTAAATTTTTGTACATCTTGATTAGAAAAGGATAACAATAAGACAAAAAAAGTTAATAAAAGAGACATCAAGTCAGCAAAAGTAGCTAACCACCCAGGCAGACCATCTGGACATTTGCATTCTTCTTTTCTAGCCATTTTAACTTGTGCTTCCTTCCCTTAGAGCAGGAGCTAAAAAAGCCTCTAATTTATCTTGAGTAATACGAGGATTTTCCCCATTTAAAATAGAAATAATTCCTTCTACAGCAATTTCCATAAATAAAACTTCTTCTGCACTTCTTTGTTCCAATTTTTTTGAAATAGGAATAAAAACCACATTAGCTAAAACAGCACCATAAAATGTAGTCAGCAAGGCAACAGCCATAGCAGGACCAATAGAAGAAGGATCATCTAAAGTTTGTAACATTTGAACTAAACCAATTAAGGTTCCAATCATACCAAAAGCTGGAGACATATCTCCCATTGACTTAAATATAGCCTGTCCTGTGGCATGTCTTTGTTTCATAAAAGCTATCTCTGTCTCTAATACCGAACGCACTAAACCTTCTTCTGTACCATCAGCAACTAGTAAAACTCCCTTTTTTAAAAATGGATCATCAACATTTGCCTTTTCCAAGGCCACAACACTCTCTTTTCTAGCCAAATTAGCAAGATCAACAATATTTTTTATTAGTGCTTTTGGATCAGGAGAAGAACCAAAAAAAGCCTTGAGCATAACTTTAATAGCTCCAAGTACCATTCCCATAGGAAACATTACAAAGGTAACAGAAACAGTTCCACCTACAACAATTAAAATAGAGGGAATATCAATAAATGCGCCAAAATTCCCTCCCATAAAAATAGAACCAACAATTAAACCAAAAGCCAATACTATACCTAAAATGGTCCCTATATCCATCTTGTATTCTGCTCCATTAAAAACTTATTTTTGAATAGCAGGCTGCTTAAAAATTATATCATTATCTATTATTTCAAATCTTCCATTTTCTAAAAAGTCATCAACCCTATAATAATAGGGCCCTATACTTATTTCTACTCCTGGTCTAATTTGTCCAGGACACACTGCTTTAGCCTTTTTATTAAAATCTATATCCATTTTTTGATGTACTTTAGCTCTTTTTTTATGAAGTATAGTTAATTTTTTTTCTATTTTCTCTAGTTTAGGCCCATACTCTTCTTGATAAGGCTCTCCTTTTTCTACTTTTATTTTCAGATTTGTTAATTCTTTAGTAAGTTTAGATATTTCAAGTTCTAGTTCAAAATTTTCTTTAATAAGATCACTATCATATCCTAAAATTAACTCTGTTTTACACCCCATACCACCACCAAACTGTTCTTCAGCATAAATCAAATTTTCGCTAACTGCCATTCCTCCTTGTAGCCTTCCTTGAACAACAATATATTCTTTCCCAAATAGCCTAGAATGAAGAGCAGAACCTGTTATTAGAATTTTTTTGCCCGCTCGTAAACTTGCTTTTTCACAAAAATTTGCTTTTATATTCTCTTCTGCCTCTATAACTGCATTTCCTCCCCCTTTAATTCCTCCTTCTACCACTAAAGAACCACCAACAAAAATTTTTGCTGCTTCTACGTTGCCTTTAATACGAATATTATTAGCCTTTACTTCAAACCCAGAGCGGACACTGCCATGAATAATCATATCCCCTACAAAATAAATATTACCCGTATGAAAATCTATATCTCTACGCACATTTAAAACAGTTTTTACTGCAATCTTTCCATCATAATAAAAAACATAACCATTGGCTTTGGCAATAATCTGATTTTTATCTTGAGGATTTATTCCCACATTAGGGCCCAAAGGCCATGTTTTTTTATCACTAACAAAGCGAGCATCGTATTTAGAGGCTTCTTCTTCTGAAATTTCTCTCCATTCTGCTAAAACCTGTCCACTAATTACATTTTGGACATAATCCAAATTATAATGATCTGCTCTACCTTGTTCACTTACTTTAGGTTTTAAATTTTGATAATCAAAGTCTGGATCAAAGTAATGATGAAGATAATATAACATGATCTCTTCTTCTGTTAATTATTCAATTAAAGTAATAAGATCCTCACTATCATCTACTTTATCAAAAAAATGATATATATTTACTAGCTTTAATGTTTTAATTACCTGAACAGAAGGATTTACTAATACAAACTTTTTTCCTTTCTGCTTGACCTTATTACTTAAGGCCACTAAAAAACCTATGCCACTACTATCCATAAACTGAATTTCAGATAAGTCTATTCCTAAAACCTTCCAATCCTCTTCTAAGATCTCTTCCAACCTTGGTTTAAGTTCTTCTACATTTTCTAAGATCAACTCTCCCACAATTTTAGTTAGGTAAATATCCTCTTTCTTCTGGATCAGGACATTTTCCATTGCTCAGCCTCCATCTTTTTATACATCAATATATGGTTTCTTTCCTCCACCCTTTTATAATAAAACTTATCCATAACCTTACGGATAATATAAATTCCCCTTCCAGATTCAGCATCATGATCTGGTAAATTTTGAGGAAGTATAAACTGTTTACCCCAATCAATTACTTCCAACAAAATACCTTTCTTTTTATCTATCTCTAACTTTATCCTAATCTTCTTATCTCTGCTATCAATATCACCTTTATATGCATGAATAACAACATTTGTACAAGCCTCACTTAAAGCAATTTCTACATCATATAAAACATCTTCTTTGACCAGTCTTCGTAAAATAGATATTACCGCCACTATAACAAGCCTTACTTCCTTAGATGATGCATTGGTTTCTAAAATAAATTCCATCTTAACTATCCTTTGTATATACAAACAAAGCAGTTAGATCGTCTCTATACATAGGAGAAAATTCGCTAACCCTTTCTAAAGATAAAATAATTTCTTCAAGATAAATTTTGTCTTCCTTTTTTAAATACTCATCTACTAATTGTAAAAATCTTTCTAATCCAAATTGTTC
The DNA here is from genome assembly GCF_900104045.1 of Desulfonauticus submarinus. Classification (NCBI taxonomy): domain Bacteria; kingdom Pseudomonadati; phylum Thermodesulfobacteriota; class Desulfovibrionia; order Desulfovibrionales; family Desulfonauticaceae; genus Desulfonauticus; species Desulfonauticus submarinus. Next base: position 114,172 of record NZ_FNIN01000001.1, on the reverse strand, counting down.
CTCTTCATCTATATTCCATTCATAAAATCCATCTGTATAAAGTAAAATGCTAAATTTATCTTTATAATGTAAAAACTTTGTTTCTGGATCTATAGGAAAAAATCCTAAAACAGGATAATCTGGTTTTAAATGCATTATCTTGGAATCAATCTTAACTACTGCTGGACAATGACCTGCGTTAATATACGAAAAAACTTTTCGTTCTAAATCAATTTCTCCTACAAATAGAGTAACAAAATCTGACTCATCTCCTAAAACATCTATGAGACTTTTGTTTAATAAATCAACTACCTTAGGTAAAGTATAGTTTTTACTTTCTTCTAAACGAAAAATTGTTCTCACTATAGCCATAATAAATGCTGCTCTTGTTCCATGCCCAGAAACATCAGCCACACAAAATCTTAAAAGACTATTATTAATCTTTATATAATCATAATAATCACCACTTGCTTGACCAGATGGTCTATAATAAGACTGCAAGCCAATATGTTTAAAAATAAAACTTTCTTTTGGCAAAAGCTTTAATTGAAGTTCAGATACTAAATTCACTTCTTTATTAATGCGCTTATACGCTCTTTGTAAATTTTGTAATAAAACAACTTGTCTTTTGGCAACTTGAATTCTCGCTTTTACTTCATCTTTAGAAAATGGTTTTGCTAATAGATCATTTGCTCCTGCATTAAGAGATTCTATTCTTAATCTATTATTTTCTTCATTTACAAACACAATAATATAAATATCTTGATCATTAACAACATTACGAATATAATTTAAAATTTCTAATCCATTCATATTAGGAAGATTTAAGTCTAATAAAATAATATCTGGTTTAATATCATAGTATTTTTCAATAACTTCTTCTCCATCAAATACTCTATGTACTTCAAATTCTGCACTTAAAAAGGCAGATAACACTTTTATTGTAGCTTCAGAAGTATCTGCAATCAAAACTTTACTTTTAGCCATATCTCTACTTCCATCCCATTTTTACAAAATGTCTTGACTATCTAAAATTATAGTAACTGGTCCCTCATTTATCAGTTTAATCTCCATTTCTTCTCCAAACGCTCCTGTATACACCTTTTTATAGGAAGATAAAAAAATATTTTTTATTTTTGCAAACATTTTTTTAGCCTCTTCACCAGGCATGGCCATAGAAAAATTAGGTCTTCTTCCTTTGCGGCAATTAGCATACAGAGTAAATTGGGAAACTAATAAAATCTCACCTCCTACATCTAAAAGACTTAAATTCAACTTATTTTCTTTATCGGCAAAAATACGTAAATTCAAAACCTTTTGAACTATTTTATTTATATCTTTATCTTTTAAAAATTTATCTTCTTTATTAAGACCTAATAAAATTAATAACCCTTTTTCAATTTTAGAAAATACAACATCCTTTACTAATACTTCTGCTCTTTTTACTCGTTGAATTACTAACCTCACCTAAACCTCCTCAAAAAATGCCATAGAGTTTTCTCCTTCTGAAACCATTACATATTTTAAATTCACACCTGAGGGTAGCTTAGATTGGAGATTTTTATAAATATAACAAGCTATATTTTCAGAAGATGGATTATATTTTTGAAAATATTGAAGATCATTTAAAAACTTATGATCAAGCGAATTCAAAACTTCCTTTAAAAACTTTTTTAATATTTTAAAATCTATTAAAATTTCAGTATCTTTTTCTAATTTTTTACCATATACTTCTATTTCAACTCCAAAATTATGTCCATGTAATTCTTCACATTTCCCATTATAATTTCTAAGACTATGAGCAGCACTAAATTTGTCTTTTATTCGTAAACGATAAATACCTTTCAATCTATACCTCCATTTTTAAAATAGAATTAACTTCGTTCCAAAATTCAGTACAAGGATTTATCCGCCAAATAGGATTTAAATGTAAAATACAATAGCTATCCTTACTATTAATCCTTAATCTTATTTCTGTATTACCTTGATATTTAGAAAATATATTTTTCAATTGATCAACTACCATAACATCACTATCTAACGAGAGATTTAAAGTTACAGGTTCCTGGTTACGTGTAATCACGTCTTTAATCAATGTAATTTTATCTGCTATTAATTTTACAACTTTATTTGCTTCTTCTGTTACTCCTTCCTCTCCGTTATTTTGCTCTTGTCCTTCATAGCTACTAATTCTAGCTTCAATAAATAAAGGCTCATCTTGCTCCAATAAATTAACGCTCTCTTCAAAAATTTTAGCAAAAACTACTAATTCACAACTAGCAGTAAAATCCTCTATTTGACAAAAAGCCATCTTTTGACCTTTTTTGTTTACATGTATTTTTTTACCAACACAAATTGCAGATACATTTACCTTTGTATTAGGAGCAAGTTTTTTACAATCTTCGATCGTAGTTAAACTTAAACGAGTCAAATCATTTTTATAAGGTAACAAAGGATGGCCACTTAAGTAAAGACCTAAAGATTCCTTTTCAAATCTTAACTTTTCTTTTTCACTAAATTCTTTAATATCCTTTTCTGGTATATCTATTCCTAATCCAGATAAATTACATTCTTCTTTAAAATTATCCATACCAAGTAAACTTTTTTGCAAACAATTTTTAATCTTATTCTTTTTGTGTGCTTCTGCAACTACTTTGTCAATAGATTCTAAAAGAGATTTCCTGGAACATCCAAAACAATCCATTGCTCCACTTTTAATAAGCATTTCTAAAACTCTTTTAGTAACTTTACGTAAATTCACCCTTCTACAAAAGTCTAAAAAAGAAGAAAATGGTCCATTTTTCTCTCTTTCATTAACAATACTATCAATCGCACTTATACCTACATTTTTAATAGCTCCTAATCCAAACCTAATCTTTTCATTTTCCACACTAAAATAAAAAAAACTTTTATTCACATCAGGAGGCAAAATTTCTAATCCCATCTCTTTAGCTGCATTTAAATGCATTACCACTTTATCAGAGTTATGAACTTCTGAGGTAATTAAGGCAGACATAAATTCTGCTGGAAAATGAGCTTTAAGATATGCAGTTTGATAAGAAACTAAAGCATAAGCGGCACTATGAGATTTATTAAAACCATATCCAGCAAATTTTTCCATTAAATCAAAAATATATTCTGCTGTCTCCTCCTCTACTCCCTTTTTCCTTGCCCCTTCCAAAAACTTACTCCTCTGTTTAGCCATAACTGCTGGATCTTTTTTCCCCATGGCTCTTCGCAAGATATCACCATCTCCTAAAGAATAGTTGGCTAAAACAGAGGCAATCTGCATAACTTGTTCTTGATATAAAATAACTCCGTAAGTTTCTTTTAAAATATTTTCCAAATCAGGATGAGGATACTTAACCTCTTTTTTCCCATGTTTACGATCAATAAAATCTGCTACCATACCGCTTTGAATAGGTCCTGGTCTATACAAGGCTAAAAGGGCAATAATATCCTCAAAACAACTAGGACGTAAATCTTGTAAAACCTTTCGCATTCCACTACTTTCTAACTGAAACACACCATCTGTTTGTCCCTTACATAAAAGCTCAAAGGTTTTATTATCATTTAAAGGTAAAGTATCTAAGTCTGGAATTTTCTTGCCATTTTTCTGGGCTAATTTTAAAGTATTACTAATTACAGTAAGTGTTTTTAAACCCAAAAAATCAAACTTAATCAAACCAACTTTTTCCACTCTCTTCATATCATACTGAGTTACAACTTCTCCCTTTTTCCCTGTATATAAAGGCAAATACTCCCACATAGGCTTATCTGAGATTACAATTCCAGCAGCATGAGTAGATGCGTGTCTAGCTAGACCTTCCAGTTTTTGAGCAATAGTTAATAATTTTTGAACTTCTTCACTTGTTTCAAAAAGTTTTTGTAGATCTGGTTCTATTTCAAGCGCCTTTTTAATAGTAATTTTACCTTCATCAGGAATAAGCTTAGCAATTTTATCCACTAAAGATAACTTTAAACCCAACGCTCTTCCTACATCTCTAACAGCAGCTTTTGCCTTCATTGTCCCAAAAGTAGTAATCTGAGCTACATTGTCTTTACCATATTTTTCAGTAACATATTGAATTACTTCATCTCGTCTTTCAAAGCAAAAATCTACATCTATATCGGGCAAACTCATTCTTTCTACATTTAAAAATCGCTCAAACAACAAATTATATCTAATTGGATCTAAATTTGTAATTCCCAGAGAGTATGCCACTAAACTTCCAGCAGCAGATCCCCTCCCTGGGCCAACAGGAATATCTTGAGCTTTAGCCCAATTAATAAAATCTTGAACAATAAGAAAGTAACCAGGAAAACCCTTTTGACAAATTATATCTAATTCTAGCTCTAATCTATCCCAATAAACCTTTTCATCTTGAACATAATCTAAATATTGTAATCTTTTTTTAAGCCCTTGTTTAGCTAATTTTATGAATTCCTCTTCCAAAGTAATTCCTTTAGGCAAATCATAGCAAGGAAAATGAGGAGTACCTAATTTCAATTCCAAATTACATTGTTCTACAATTCTTTCTACATTCTTTAAAGCCTCTGGACAAAAAGAAAAATAAGATTCCATTTCCTCTGGAGATTTAAAATAAAGTTCTTTTGTTTCAAATCTCATTCTTTTTCTATCATCTACTTTAGCATTAGTTTGAATACAAAGTAAAACATCATGAGCTTCTGCATCATCTTTATCTAAATAATGACAATCATTTGTTCCAACTACAGGTATATTATACTTTTTACTAACTTCATATAAAAATTCATTTATTTCTTGTTGTTCTTTTAAATCATTAGCCTGCATTTCTAGATAAAAATCATCTTTAAAAATTTGAACATATTCCTGTGCTATTTGAATTGCTCTATCAGGACCAAATTTAAAATAAGCAGCCTGTATCTCTCCATTTAAACAAGCTGACAAAGCTATCAAACCCTCACTATATTGCTTTAATACTGTCTTATCTATGCGAGGTTTATAATAAAATCCTTTCCTCCATCCTAAGGTTACTAATTTAATTAAATTTTTATATCCCAATTCATTTTTTGCTAGCAATACCAAATGAAACCTATCTGGTCCCTTTTCTTCCATTTTCCCTGGTGTAAGATATACCTCGCATCCAATAATCGGCTTTAACTCATAATCTTTAGCCAAAAGATAAAAGGTTAAGGCTCCAAACAGATTACCATGATCGGAAATACATACAGCATCAAAACCATAATCTTTCGATCTTGCGCACAAATCTTTTAAACGAATAGCACCATCTAAAAGACTATATTCTGTATGACAATGTAAATGAGTAAAAGACATCTAAACATCTCCTTCAAAACAACCTTTGAAAGTAAAAAAATTAAAAAATATTAAATCTATTAGAGTCCTAAATCTTTAGAAATTAAAATAACAGAAATTCGTTTTTGAGGATAGCATTTCTCAATAATACTCCATACATTACAAATTCTATCAAGGCTAGAGCAATCATGGCAAAAACCTGTTTTAAAACAAGGAGTTTTTTTGTTTAAACGCATCGTATTAGCAGGAGCACTATAAGTTTTTATCCTAAGCATTGCTTCATCCAAGTCTGAAACAATTTTATTCTTTCCAGCCAAAACTATTACTTTTTTCGGACCAAAAGTTAAAGCCCCAACCCTATTACCAATCATATCTAAATTAACTAGCCATCCATCTTCTGTAATAGCATTAGTTCCTGTAAAAAATAAATCTACCAACAAGGCCCTACGCCTTTTTTCCAATATATCTTCAGAAGACAAACTCTTATCATAGGTATCAATAATCTCAAATTCATCTGTTTGCTTTAAACTATCATAAAGGCCAGTTTGAACAAAAGTCATTGATCCACCCCACGATAAAGAATTAGGGTTTATTGCAGGCAAAAGTTCATTTAAAACTATATTTTTAGCTTCTAATTCATCTTTAACTAAAAAAACCTCAAAATTATTTTTTTCTAAGGCTTCTTTTACTTTTAATAAACGTAACTCCCAAAATTTCTTAACAAAATCCTTCATTTTACAAGCCCTCCTTTTCTCCCTAAACAATAATCAAAGAATAAAAATGCTAGTCTGTTTTCAGGTAAATTAGTTTTTAGGAAACTAACCAACTTGTGTCTAGCCCTTTTCTTGCCATCTTAATATTTTAAATCTAAAAAAAAATTCAATTCAAACTAAAATAAGGAAAATATATAATGAAACTTATTCTCATACAACCTCCTATTCAAGATTTCTACGAAACCAAAATTCGTCTTCAACCTATAGGGCTAGCTTATCTCAAAGCTGCAATAAAAAAATTTCTACCCAATATAACAGTAAAAATACTAGATTTTCATCAAAATTTTGGACGCAAAACAATCTCGCTCCCCTCAGAGTTAAACTATTTAAGAGAATTTTATCCATGCCCAGATATTAGTCCATTTTGCACTTTCTATCATTATTATCATTTTGGAGCAGATTTTAAACAAGCAGCTGAAAAAATTGCTCAAGAAAATCCTGATATTATAGGTATCTCTATCCTATTTTCCTCCTACTTTCGAGAAGCTCTAACGCTTGCCAAAGAAATAAAAAAAGTATGTCCTGTCCCTATAATAGCTGGTGGAAGTCATGTTTCTGCTGAACCCTTGTCAATATTACAAAGTCCTTGGATTGATTTTGTAATTTATGGAGAAGGAGAAAAGCCTCTTATAGAGCTACTAAAACAATTTCAAGGAAATAAACAATTTGAACAAGTACCAAATCTTGGATTTAAAAAAAACAATAAATTCTTTTTAAATCCAAAAAAACCTAATTATCCTTTTGAAGAATTACCTCTACCAGATTTATCTGACTTTTCTCTCAACAATTATCAATTCCAAAAAAAACCTCTTTATTTCATAACAACATCAAGAGGTTGTCCTCATCAATGTACTTTTTGCTCTGCAAAATCTACTTTTCCTATATATAAAAAAAGAAGCGTCGAAAATATTTTAGAAGAAATAAAAATAAGATATAAACAAGGTTATAGGGTTTTTGACTTTGAAGACGACAACCTTACCTTCTTCATTGATGATATGAAAAAATTATGCAAATTAATTATAAAAGAATTTCCTCAAAATAAAATTAGATTTTTAGCAATGAATGGAATTTCATATCTTCATTTAGACAATGACTTGCTTTTGTTAATGAAAAAAATTGGTTTTACAGATCTCAACCTTTCATTAGTTAGTTCTGATGAAAGTGTATTACGATCATGTCATAGACCCCATACTGTAAAAAAATTTACTCAGATTATTCAAACTGGCTTTAAATTAAAGTTTAATATGACAGCTTATCAAATTTTAGGGCTACCTCACGAATCTATTTCCTCTATGCTTACAACTCTTATCTTTTTAGCAAGACAACCAGTTTTAATAGGCCCCTCTATATTTTATCTTGCTCCTGGCTCAAAAATTGCCTGCCAATTTTCTCCATTAAAAGAAAAAGACTTTTTTCTTGCGAGATCTTCAGCCATGGCAATAGAAACTAAACATTTCTCTAGAGAAGACATTTATTCTCTTTTTATTTGTACTCGAATTATTAATTTTTTAAAACAATTTGATATCAATACAAGCCTCAACAATCTTTTATTATCCCATAAAACATCTAATAAACGTATCAATATAGGATTAGAAATTCTTAGAAAACTAATCTATGAAAAAAAATTACATGCCTATACAGGTAAACAATTTGTGGAATTAAAAAAGTTTAAATGGGAAATTTTCTATAAATTATTTTCTAGGTTAAAATTTATTACCTCTAAAACAGGACAAAAAATATTCATATAGATACGCGCCAGCTATCTTTCTACACACTATTCGACTATTTTTTACAACAAAGATTATTACTTAAATAACAAATAAATTTACAAAAATTTTATCTTGAGTTAGAAAGTATCAAACTTGTCAATGGCAAATCTAAAAAATATCAAAAAAACAAAGAGGGGGTCATTATGACAAATGAAGTCTTATCCGGCCAAGAACAACAACTCGTAAAAACTGCCAAAATTGTTTATTTTCTTTATTTAGCAGCACTTATATTTGGTGTGACCAGCATTATTGGAGTTATTATGGCCTACATTTACAAAAAAGACAGCAACCCAGAGTGGATAAACACCCACTTTAGATGGCAAATTAGAACTTTTTGGATAAGTTTTATTGGAGGTTTTATTTCTGCCTTATTGTGTGTGATCCTTATAGGGTATCTTTTATTTATTGCCCTATTTATCTGGTGGATAATACGATGTGTCAAAGGATTAAAGTGGTTAAATGAACATAAAGAAGTAGAAAACGTAACTACTTATTTCTTTTAAAAACATAGGGCCAAATTTGAGCTAAAACAGCACCAATAAACATAAAGATGCACCCCCAGCGGGCTCTTAAAGACAAAACTTCTCCGAGAATCCACCAACCTGTTAAAGCAGCAAATACTGATTCTAAACTCATAATAATAGAAGCATGAGCTGGGGGTGCATCTTTTTGGGCTACAACTTGTAAAGTAAAGGCAATACCAGCAGACATAAAACCACCATATAAAATAGGCCACAATCCACCATATATAGCTTGCCAAGAAATACTTTCCCAAAAAAACGCTACAATTAAACTTAAACAAGCATTAACAAAAAATTGAATGCAAGAAAGAAAGATACAATCATATTTAGGAGCAAAATATCCAATTGCTATAACATGAAAAGAAAACATCACTGAACATAGAAATACAAAAAAATCTCCCTTATCGATTGTAAAATCTTCATTTATCGACAAGAGATATAAACCGATAACAGATAAAATAACTCCAATAACAACTCCAAAATGAATATCTTGCTTTAAAAAATATCCTACAATAGGAACTATTACTACATATAGACCTGTAATAAATCCAGCTTTTCCAGCTGTAGTGTAAATCATCCCTATTTGCTGTAAACTACTAGCCACGAATAAAATACTACCTAAACAAAACCCTCCAACTAATACTCCCTTTACATCTCTTTTTTGAAAAAAGTTTAATTGATTAGATTTTTTACTATTTATCAAAACTAAGGGTAATAAAGTTATTCCTCCCAACAAAAATCTAATTCCATTAAAATAAAACGGAGGAAGGTAATCCATTCCAACGCGCTGAGCCACAAAAGCAGCACCCCAAATAAATGCAGCTACTAATAAAAAAATATCAGCTTTTAATATTCTAAAATTATCTCTCATTTTTCTCACTCAAAATTATTTTTAATAATCTATTAAAAGGATAAAAAACGTGTTTTTTATCTTTTTTAGTTAATCTGTCAATTCAAAATAAAGCAAAAAAATTGACATACCTATATATTTATAAATATAATAAATAAATTCAGATCATTCAAAAATTAATCCATTAAAACAATTTTTTACAACATAGTTAATTAAAATTTTCTTTTTTATCTCAAAACAATAAGTCAATGTAAAATTGTAAAAAGGAGATGTTATGATTAAGGTAAATGAGAATTTTTTAAAGCTAAAGTCATCTTATCTATTTTCTGAAATAGCTAAACGAGTAAAAAAATTTCAAGAACAAAATCCAAATGTATCTATTATTAAAATGGGAATAGGTGATGTAACTTTACCTTTACCACCTGCATGTATTAAAGCGATGCATTGTGCCATAGATGAAATGGCAGATACATCTACTTTTAAAGGATATGGACCAGAACAAGGTTATCTATTTTTAAGAGAAAAAATAGCCAAATTTGATTTTCAAAAAAATAATATTGACATTGAACCTGATGAAATTTTTATTAGTGATGGAGCTAAATGTGATACAGGTAATTTTCAAGAACTTTTTTCCCAGACAATTAAAGTAGCAGTCCCTGATCCTGTTTATCCTGTATATGTAGATACTAATGTAATGGCAGGAAGAACAGGTGAATTTAAAAATGGGCAATATAAAAATTTATTTTATTTATCTTCTACTAAACAAAACAATTATTTACCTGATCTTCCCAACCAAAAAGTAGATCTAATCTATTTATGTTTCCCCAATAATCCTACTGGAGCCACTATTGATAGAAACACACTCCAAAAGTGGGTTGACTTTGCATTAGAAAATAAAGCTCTCATTCTTTTTGATGCTGCATATGAAGCTTTTATTCAAGAGCCTAACATCCCACACTCTATATTTGAAATACCAAATGCCAAGAAAGTTGCGGTTGAATTTAGAAGTTTTTCTAAAACTGCAGGATTTACTGGCACAAGATGCGCTTTTACTGTGGTGCCTAAAGAATGTGTTGCTTATACTGAAAATGGAAAACCTGTATCACTTCATAGTCTCTGGCTAAGACGCCAGTCAACAAAGTTCAACGGAGTCTCTTATCCTGTTCAACGGGCTGCTGAAGCAGTATATTCTCCTGAAGGTAAAACAGAGGTAAAACAAAATATTACCTATTATTTAAATAATGCAAAACTTATTAAAAACACTATCCAAAATTTAGGATTCCATTGTGTAGGTGGAGAAAATTCACCATATATATGGATAGAATGTAAACAAAACTCGTGGGACTTTTTTGATTTTTTACTCGAAAAAGCAGGAATAGTATGTACTCCTGGAGAAGGTTTTGGTAAATGTGGAGAGGGATATATTAGACTTAGCGCCTTTAATAGCAAAGAAAATGTAGAAGAAGCAATGCAAAGAATTAAAAATATACTCTAATTGTAATCATATCTTTAATAAACTACCCAAATAAAAAACCCAGCTTACAAGCTGGGTTTTTTATTTTCTTAATTTCTTAATTAAAAAAATGGTGCCGAAGGGGGGACTCGAACCCCCACGGGCGTGGCCCACCACCCCCTCAAGATGGCGTGTCTACCAGTTCCACCACTTCGGCATCTATTTGATTTTAAAGAACATTAACATTGCTTTAACTTTAAGAAGATGGGCTTATATCCTCTACTTTTTATTTTGTCCAGTTTTTTCTTGAATATCAGACTTATTTGGGTTCACATTTGGTGCAGGACTAGTAGAAGCTGGCTGCTCTACAGGATTGTCTAAAATTACAGAAGACTTCTCTTGCACGTGTTTTTTAGCAGAAAGATACGTAAATGTAAGAGAAGTACAGAAAAAAATAATCGCAGCTCCAGCAGTAAGTTTAGCCAACAATCCTCCAGCGCCCGAACTCCCAAATACTGTACTACTCCCTCCTCCAAAAATAACTCCCATTCCTTCTTTTCCTGACTGCAATAAAACTAAAATAACCAAAGCAATACAGGCAATAATATGGATAGTTATAATAAAAGTTTCCAACTTAACCGCCTCCTTAAAAAGCTATTTTTAAGCCAAGATAATTTGATTAAAACTATCAGCACTTAAACTTGCTCCACCTACCAAGACTCCATTCACATTGTCAAGGGATAGTATTTGAGAGGCATTAGCCGGCTTTACACTTCCTCCATAAAGAATCCTAATCTCTTCTCCAAATTTAAATCTCTCTTTTAAAAAATCCCTAATAATTTTATGAGCTTCTAAAATATCTTCTGTGTTAGCAACCTCTCCGGTCCCAATTGCCCAAACAGGCTCATAAGCAATAGTTAATGTTTCAGAATCTTCAAGGACAATATCTTGTAAGCCAGTTTCTAATTGATAGAGCAAAACTTCTTTTACTTTATTAGCTTTTCTTTCTTCTAATTTTTCTCCTATACAAAAAACTATTTTAAGACCTTGCTCTAATCCAAACTTTACTTTTTTTGCTAAAAAAGAATCATCTTCTTTAAAAATATGTCTACGTTCAGAATGGCCTACCAATGCATAAGAACACCCCAAGTCCAAAAGTTGAACAGGACTCACTTCTCCAGTAAAAGCTCCTTCTAAAGCAGGATAAAAATTTTGGCCACCTAAATAATATCCCTTTTGCTCAGCAATAATTTCGCTCACTACTTTTAATAAAGGAAATGAGGGGAAAATAAGAACTTCCCTGTTATCAGGAAGTTGTTTATGAGTCCCCACTAATATTTCTCTTGCAGTACTTAAGGCCTCTTCCCACTTTTTATACATTTTCCAATTAGCTGCTATTAGTTGTTTCATTTCCTTTCTCCTTTTTTCTGTTCACATTCTTCCAAAGCCAACAACGCAGGTAATTCATTACCTTCCATAAACTTTAAAAAAGAGCCTCCACCTGTAGAAACAAAACTCAATTTTTCTACAACTCCTGCTTTATGAATAAGAGCGTCAGTATCTCCTCCTCCTACAATAGTAAGACCGTCTACCCTTGAAATATCTTCAGCAAGATTTAAAGATCCTTGAGAAAATGCTGGATTTTCAAAAGCTCCCATAGGTCCGTTCCAAACTACTGTTTTAGCATCTTTTAAAGCTTCTGCATATAAAATAGAAGTAGCAGGACCTATATCTAAAGCCATTTCATTTTCAGGTATTTCCAAAAAAGGACATACGCCTTTGCCTACCTTTTCTTCAGGACCAGGACCACAAATAAAATCTACAGGTAAATAAAAGGCAACATTCTTTTTCTTGGCTTTATTTAAAATTTCTCGTGCTGTTTCCAACAAATCTACTTCCACTAAAGAGGCACCTAATTTATAGCCTTTCGCACTTAAAAACGTGTTAGCCATTGCTCCGCCAACTATAATTTTATCTACTTTTTCTAAAAATGCCTTTAAAATTCCCAATTTAGTAGAAACCTTAGCTCCTCCCAGTACTGCCACAAAAGGACGCTTTGGCTGTTTCAAGGCCTTGGATAAATACTCTATTTCCTTCTGCAACAGGAAACCAGCACCACACTCTTTTACTGCCTTAGTTACTCCTACCACAGAAGCATGGGCTCTATGGGCAACACCAAAGGCATCATTTATATAAATATCTGCCAATTTTGCTAATTCCTTGGCAAAATCTAAATCATTTTGCTGCTCTCCTGGATAAAATCTAAGATTTTCCAAAAGCAAAACTTCTCCACTTTTAAGTTCCTTTACCATGCTTTGAGCTATTTCTCCTATACAATCAGGACAAAATTTAACTTCTTTATGTAAAAGTTCACCTAAACGTTGAGCCACTGGTTTTAAAGAAAATTTAAGATTTTTTTCTCCCTTTGGTTTTCCAAGGTGGGAACATAAAATAATCTTTGCCCCTTGTTCTTGAAGATGGTCAATAGTTTTTAAACTAGCCCTAATTCTAGTATCATCTCGCACTACTCCATCTTCTAAAGGAACATTAAAATCCACTCTTACCAAAACTTTTTTATTTTTTACATCAATATCAGCTAAATAACGCATACAATAAACTCCTAAAATAAAAATATTTTAAAGGTTTTTCCTCTAAAAAAATAGGTTAACTCGATATTTTATTAACCGAAAAAATACCAATTTTCAACTCTTAGAAGAATCAAAAACAAAACATACAGCAAATTTTAAAATAACCTTCAAATTTCTTTTTAAAACTTTTTAAGAATATAGTATTCTAAGATTTATATTCTCTTGTTATATTCTCAACAATATGTCTTTAATTCATACTATAAAAACTTGTTTTCAAATAATTCTTGAATTAATAAACCTCTCAGTCCAAAATTTATTAGATGACAATCTTAAAAATTAAAAGTTAACTTAAATGAATAAAAACGCTAAAACTAAAGCAATCCAAAAAATTATTCCGTGGTTTAAAAAAAATTTACAAAACTGTAATCTTTGCCCAAGAAATTGCAAAGTAAACCGCTTAAAACAAGAAAAAGGATTTTGCAAAACTCTTGCTCTCTCCCAAGTAGCAAGTTTTAACCTTCACTTTGGCGAAGAGGATATCTTAGTAGGCCAAAAAGGCTCTGGAACTATTTTCTTTGCTCATTGCAATTTGGGTTGTGTTTTTTGTCAAAATCATGAAATAAGTCAAACTAACTCAGAATTCCAAACCATGCATCATAATCAACTTGCCTATATAATGCTTAAACTACAAAAAAAAGGAGCTCATAATATCAACTTGGTAACACCATCTCATGTTGTATATGCTATATTAAAAGCACTCGAGATAGCATTACAACAAGGGCTATCTATTCCTATAGTTTACAATACAAGCAGTTTTGATGGAATTAAAACACTAAAAAAGTTAAAAAATATTGTAGATATTTATTTAGCTGATATTAAATTCTTTTCTAGAGACAAATCTCAAAAATATTGTAATGCGAAAAACTATTCAAAAATAGCAAAACAAAATATATTAGAAATGTATGAGCAAGTTGGTGGGATTAAATTAAAAAATAATATTGCTAATAAAGGATTAATTATCAGACATCTTGTATTGCCAAATAATTTAAGTGAAACGGAAAAATGGCTCTTTTTTTTGCATAAACACAAACTACACAATATCTATTTGAATATAATGAGCCAATACTATCCTCACTACCTAGCAGATAAATATCCAGAACTTAATCAAAGTGTAAGTTATGAAACTATAGCTAAATATATTAACCTAGCTAAAAAAATGGGATTTAAATATATAGATAACAGTATACCCAAAATATTTAAATTCATAAAAATTACTTAAGATAAATTTCAAATTATCTTACGCAAGATATGAACCAATTCATCTATACTAAAAGGTTTTCTTAACATAGCACAAAAACCATATTTTTTATAGTTTTTTAAAATAAAACTATCACTATATCCACTTACTAAAACCATCTTAGCCTGAGGATTTAAGGCTAAAATTCTCTCCCCAACCTCCTTTCCTCCTATACCGCCAGGAATAGTCAAATCTAAAAAAACTAAATCATAAGGTTGTTTATTTCTATAAGATCTTTCATAAGCTTTATAAGCATCTTCTCCTAAAGCAAATGTATCAATATGTGCATTTAATTCACTAAATGCATCTTGCATCATTTCTCTTATTAATTCTTCATCGTCTAAAAACAATATTTTTTTATTAGTCAAATCTAAATCAAATAAATTTTCTTTTTGTTTATCTTTTACACGAACTTCTGCTTTTGGCAAATAAATAACAAAGCAGGCTCCTTGTTCTGTATCCACTAACTCAAGATATCCTTTATGATCCTCAACAATTTGATGGCTTACTGCTAATCCTAACCCAGATCCTTTTTCTTTGGTAGAAAAATAAGGCTCAAAAATATGTTCTCTAATTTCAGGAGGAATTCCTGGCCCACTATCTTCAATTTTAATCTTAATATATTCTCCTGGATTTAAAGGTAATTTATTATTTTTGCCAGAATATATAAAATTCTCAGCAGAAACTTTTAAAATACCATTATCGTGCATGGCCTCTCTAGCATTTAACACTATATTTTCAATCACTTGGCTAATTTGTGTTTCACTTCCAAAAATAGGAAATAAATCTTCTGATATATTAAATTCAACTTTAATCCCTGAGCCAGCTAAAATAAATTCCACAGTTTCCCGCAATTTGTCAGTGTAAAAAAAACCTTTTTTTACTGGCTCCCAATTTTTAGCAAATACCATCAAACGTTGGACCATCTCTTTAGCTTTAAAAGAAGCCCGTTCTATTCTAGATAACCTTTGCATATCTTTTTCTTCAGAAATACCTCGTTTTAAAAGATCAATATTAGCTATCATAGCAGTTAACAAATTATTAAAATCATGAGCAATACCACTTGCTATTAAAGAAAGAGACTCCAACTTTTCCATTCGAATTAACTCATTTTCCCGTTTTCTTTGAGGAGTGGCATCCCTAAATACGATTACCACTCCTATAATTTCTCCTTGCTCTGTTTTTATAGGAGCTCCGCTATCTAAAATAGGTAAGCGTTTTCCATCTTTTCTTATTAACGCAGTATGATTTGCTAACCCTACAATCTTGCCAGTATTTAACACCTTTTCAAATGGACTAATTCCCTTCTCTCCTGTTTTTTCATTTACAATCTCAAACACCAAATCAAAAGAAGTACCTAGGGCTTCATCTCTTTTCCAGCCTGTAAGCTCTTCTGCAACTGAATTAAACATTGTAATTTTTCCCCTACTATCTGTAGCAATTACCCCATCTCCAATAGATTCTAATGTTATATTTAGCCTTTCATTAATTTCCTTTAGCTGTTTGTTTTGCTCATTAATCTTTTTTGTAGCCTTCTTAACCTGTAATTTAAAAATAATACTTAAAATAAAAAAGAAAACAGTTATCCATATAATGGTAATAAAAACAATTTTATATTTTCTCCAAAAAATCTTATATTCATTTATTCCTGTCCATTCTTTAACAATTTTATCTATTTCTTCTTTTGAAATTAAATCAAAACCTTGCTTTACTATTGACAATAACTTTTTATTTCCTTTTTTAACTGCTGCATGTAAAGACATTTCATATAATATATCATTTGAGTATTTAAATGAATCCATTTTATTATATTTAGCAAGATAAAACAAAACAACTGGCCTATCTCCAACAAAAACATTTATTTTACCAGTTATAGCTACTTTTACTAAATCATCTATACTAGAAAAATCTTTTAATCGTAAATGAGGATACTTTGTTTTCAAAAATTCTTCAGCATAATCACCTTTTACTACCCCAACCTCAAATCCTTTTAAATTCAAGTTTTTTAAACCAAAAATTTTTTTACTAAAAAATACTCTTGTATCTATGGAAAAATAAGGGTTTGAGAAATCAAAAAATTTATTTCTTTTTTTGCTATAAAAAATGCCTCCTACTACATCTGCCTCTCCATTTTTAACTGCCTCCAAAGCCTTATTCCACTCCATTAGTCTATATTCAACTTTTATCCCTGTTTTCTTAGACCACAACTTCCAAATATCTACAGAAATACCTTGAGGAATATTATTAGCATCTAAAAACTCAAAAGGAGCATAGTTTTTATCTCCAACAACTACTATCTTTTGGGCAAAGCAAATTTCACTAAATAAACAAATAAAAATTATACTTAACCCTATAAATCTCATTTCATCCTATCCAATATTAAAACTTTTTTCATCACAATCGCATCTTCTTTGGTATCTGGATAATAATTTTTTCTTATACCAATCTTTTTAAAACCAAATTTTAAATAAAGCTGAAGTGCTGGTATATTACTTTCTCGTACTTCTAAAAACACTTCTTTTACATCCTTATCATTAAAAAAGTCCAAACTTTTAGAAAGTAAATAAGAGCCAACCCCTTGCCTTCGCCAATTAGGTAAAACAGCTAAATTCCAGATCTCTCCTTCCCAACCTAAGCACACTAATGAAGTATATGCTATTATTTTTTCTTGAACAAAAATCCCAAAAAAATATACTTTGCTTTGTTTTAAAGCACTCTCTAATTGTTTTTTTGTCCAAGGGTATGGAAAACAGCTATTTTCAATATACCATAATTGCTCTAGATTTTCTAGAAAAATTTGATTAAAATTTAAACTCATGGGGATACAAAAAAAAATTAATTTTTTAGAGGTAGTAGATAAACAAAACAGAGTAATTGCCCACTTACCTGAAAATGAAATCCATAAACAAGGATTATTACATCGTCTAATTGCAGTATTAGCTTTTTCTAAAGATAAAAAAATTATTTTAAAAAAACGAAAAAATAAAAATAAGCCCTATTTCGGGCACTATGACTTAATCAATATCCATTTTTACCCTACTTATAGTAGCATAGAGTTAGCTCAAAATATTATTTATTCCTCACTTAAACCTCATCCCAATAGAATTGATTTTTTATATATTATCAAATCTAACTATACTCTCTGCAATGAATTTATTTATCTTTATAAATGTACTATCAATCAAGAGAGCAATATTCTGCAAACAAAAGATTTATTATGTATTTTTCCTCACGAAATCACAGTCTTAAAATCTAAAATTCTATTTACTCCCTTATGTATTTCTATATTAGAAAAAATATACCTCTAATTTATAAAAACCTGATTAAACTTCTTTTCTTCTAGAAGAGTTTGTCCAGCACCTCTTACTACTGTGGTAAGAGGTTCAGAATCTATGTTAACTTTTACACCTATTTTTTTAGAAATAAGTTTATCAAGGCCTCTAATCAATGCTCCTCCACCTGCTAATAATAACCCATTGTCTACTATATCTCCTACCAACTCTGGAGGTGTTTTTTCTAAAGCGATATGAACTGATTTCACAATAATATTAACAGGTTCAGCAATTGCTTCCCTAATATGACCATCTGTAACTTCTACAGATTTTGGCGTGCCATCTATTAAATTTTTCCCCAAAACTCGACAAATAAGCTTTTCAGAAAGAGGATAAGCTGACCCTACTCTTATTTTAATTTCTTCAGCCATATTTTCGCCAATAAGTACCTTAAATTCTTCTTGCATATATCTTTGAATAGACTCATTCATTTCATCACCTGCAACTCGAACAGATTCAGCATAAGCTATAGCAGATAAAGAAATCACTGCTACCTCTGTAGTGCCACCGCCAATATCCACTACCATATTCCCTCTAGGTTCATGAATAGGTAAACCTGCTCCAATGGCAGCTGCCATTGGTTCTTCTATTAACTTAACTTCTCTTGCCCCAGATTGAAGACCTGACTCGATAACAGCTCTTTTTTCTACCTGAGTTATTCCAGAAGGAACTCCGATTACTAGCTTTGGTTTGAACAACTTAAAACCTTTTATCACTTCCTTTAAAAAATACATTATCATAACTTTAGTAACTTCAAAATCAGCAATTACTCCATCCTTTAGTGGCCTAATAGCTCGTATCTTATCTGGAGTTCTACCTAAAAACTCTTTGGCCTCATTTCCAACTGCTAAAACTTTATCTCCTTTCACATCTACAGCCACTACAGAAGGTTGGTTTAAAACTATACCATCCTTAGGAGTATACAAAAGAGTATTGGCAGTTCCTAAATCCATAGCCAAACTTTTTCCAAACATTCCAAATAATTTTCTCAACATAAATTTTACCCTTTTGCTTTGTTTTTAAAATACAAATCTTCTAAAAATAAGCTTAAGTAGTCTTTTAAAGCATACAAAAATTCTTCTAACTCGCTATCTATCTCCTTAAATTCATCATCAGCTATCACTAAAACAGACCGAGTTTTCTTATTAACTTTGAGAGGTAAGCAAACAAAACTCCTAAATTCTATTCTACTATCTTGTCCAGCTAAAAGACACAAATCTCTTTTACCATGTTCACTCCTAATAATATCTTTTCCATAGTTAAAAACCCAGCCAAGTAAGCCTGTAGACATAGGATATTTTTCCCCAACCTGAATACCCTCTATTTCTTTATTCATTCCTTCTACTAAAAAAGCCTTGCCCAATTCATCCCTAACCACAAAAAAAGCATACTTAAATCCAGAAGCATCTTGAAGAATCTTTAATAATTTTTTCAAAAATTCATCCCATCTTAATGACTGTTTTGGTAAAGAAATAGCTAATTTTAAATAAGTATAATATAATATCTTTTTAAATTCTAAACTTGCTTGACATAATTTCTGATCTAATAAATCTATTAAATCAGCAAATTGAATCAAAATTTTTAAATCTTTCTCACTAAAATGATGTGTTCTCTTACTGTCAACACATAAAACTCCTCTTCCCTCTGGGAGAGGACATCCCATAAAAGCCTTTATTTTATTTTCCTCGCCTTTCTCATAATATCCTAAGCATGATTGCTCCCTGTTGAACTTATTTAGTCGCAACGGTTTATCATGCTTTAAAATCCACCCTACTAACCCACAACCACAATCTACTTCTATATCCCGAGATATACTATCTCCTAAACTAAAATGAGACTTCAAAATATACTTAGAATCAGTTATTCTAGAAAAAAATACTGCAGAATACGCATCAAAAACAGTACAAACCAAAGAAAGTATTTTATCTAAACACCCTGTATTAATCATAATTACTTTATATGGCGTTGACAGTAAAATTCAATAGAACGATTATATGTTTTCTCTTCTTCTTCTGTAAAATAACAGGCTGGAAGCTCTCCTCGTTGCCGATGATAATGTAAACATTCACAACAAAGTCCATGTCTAGGACAACCAGGATATGTACACGTACAATAACTAGCATTTATCTTTGCTCGAGGACACTTATCTGTTTTACTCATAGTTTCCTCCTTTTTATAAATTCAGTCCTTTGTAAGACACAGCACCTAAGAGGTCAATACAATTTAAGTATTGAATATTTTTCTCTTTTGAGCTAAAGAATATTAGTTTTTTTAAGGGAGCTAAGATGGGTTTAAAATCTTGGAAAGAACTTTTTACGCAAATACCTAATACAAACTGGCTAAACAATACAACTCCCTCGTGTGCGTGCAAATTAAACTCCATTGCTAATCTAAAATTTTTTTTAGATATCGTCCAGATAAAACTCTGTTTAGTAAAACCCTACTTTACACTCCCTAAATATCCCATAGTAGAAGCACGAGAACTTTTACCCTCTTTTGAAGCAGATTTGTACGAATATGAAAACCTCCCTGGCTTTAGTTTAGTAGCGCTTGAAAGAAATTTAGATTATTTCAATGAAATTTTTCAATTTGATATTCTTCACTCTTTAAAAGAACATGGTGAAAATCAAGAAGTATGCCCTCTTCCTGATATAATTCAAGAAAACAACCTCAACACTTTTTTAGCCAGACTACCCAAAACACTTCAAGAAAAATTTAGAACTAAATTTAAGATCCAAGACTTAACCTCTCTTGCTAGTTATCCAGATTTATTACCTTTTATTCTTCAAATGGATAGAGGCCATGTTTTGGCCTTAAACGGGGAAAAAAACTTCTATCTAGCAGGAATTTACGCCTCATTTCCATCAGATTTAGATACAGAGCTCAAAAGATTTGGGTTAAGGATAAAAAAATTTAAACCCAATGACAACATTCTTTACGAGTTAAACCGCAATTTTGTTTATCAATTTTTAATGGAACTATATGGTTTTCCCATTGTCTCGGAAAGAAGAACCTCTGCTGCTCTCTTTGCTCGCAGACTTTATAAACTGGGAGAAAAATTTCTTATTAGAGTTTTAGGCCAATCAGATAGAACTATTACCACTCTTTATTATCATCCTAGCAATAAATTTTATCCAAAAGTTGAAAAAATAGCTTTGGTAGAAGTTGATAACCCTAAAAAAGATGTCCACTCCTTTTTAATGAAAAACGGATTCTATCTAGATGAAAAAAGAAAAGTAGTTATCTTAAGAGTATTATATAAGCAACATAAGTATGACCCAAATAACATAAGAGAAGATAGAGCTTTATCAATTAGTGAACAAGAAATCATACATCCTTTAACTGGAGAGGTTATAAATAATATCAATATTATAAAAGACACCTATACTTTAGTGCTAAAACTTAATGACATAATTAAAGGCGAATTTACAGGTAGAGTAAAATATAAGAGAGAAATTGTTGAAGGAACAGATACACACGAAAAAAGGTTAAAATTTTTATATTCTTGGTTATCTAAACATCAAAGAAGAATTATAGGATATTCAGATGAATTTTATGCTAATGTTACAAAAGTTTTAGATAATTATCTATTAAACTCTGATATGTTTGATATTTTTAATGAATATAATCTTCTCTATAGAGAGGTATGGGAAAAATATAGTTATATTAGACAAGCAAGAAAAATAAAAACCTTAGAAGACTTGAAAAATAGAGTGTATAACAATAAAAAAATTGACTACCTTACTATGTTAGAATTATGTATACAAATTTTAAACGACTTACGATTTGAAGCTGTAAATTATTTTGAAGATATTATTTCTAAAGCTATCTCGATAATTGAAAAAATCTTAAATGATAGATACTTACAAAAAAAATATATCCAACAAAAAGATGAAAAGTTAACAACATATGGCCTAAAAATAAAAAAACTTTACGGAAGATTAGTAGCCTTATTTGACGAACTAAAAGCAATCCAAAAAAATAAAGTGCAATAAAGGAGAAAATAATGACATTACATAAAACACCACTTAATTCCTGGCATAAAAATAATAAAGGAAAAATGGTAGAGTTTGGCGGTTGGGAAATGCCTGTTCAATATGAAGGAATAATTAAAGAACATAAGCATTGCAGAGAAAAAGTGTGTATTTTTGACATATCTCATATGGGAGAATTTATTGTCTCTGGTAATAATGCTAAAGAAGAATTGGCTTCTATATTAACGCATGATTTTGATAAGTTATCTCCAGGAAAATGCAAATATGGTTTTATGTTAAATGAAAATGGCGGCGTTATTGACGATCTGATTGTCTATGAACTTAGCCCTACAAGCTTTATGATAGTAGTAAATGCAGCTAGAATAGAAAAAGATTTTAATTGGTTAAAAGAACATTTAAAAACCAGTACAATAGAAGACAAATCTTTTGAAACTGCTAAAATTGATGTTCAGGGTCCAGAATCCATTCAGGTTATAGAAGAGGTATTTAAACAAGACTTTCATAACTTAAAATATTTTTCTTTTATCCAAACAAAGTTTAAAGACTTCTCTATTTTAATAAGCCGTACAGGTTATACAGGTGAATTAGGATACGAGCTTTACCTACCATGGGATAAGGCCGAGCTCATATGGACAACCTTATTATCTCATTCTTTAGTAAAACCAGCTGGTTTGGGAGCACGAGATACACTACGTTTAGAAGTGGGTTTACCTTTATATGGACAAGAATTAGATGAAAATCATACTCCTATAGAAGCAGGATACGGATTTTTAATCACTTCTCAAAAAAACTTTATTGGAAAAAATAATTTAGCTAAAATCAAAGAAAAACTAATAGCATTAGAAATTAAAAGTAGGCGTAGTCCTAGACATAATGATATTATTTACTTTGAAGAACAAAAAATAGGCAAAATAACCAGCGGCTCTTTTGCTCCGTCATTAGGACACTCTATCGCTCTCGCTTATGTAAAAAAAGAATATGCTGATAAAGAAAATTTTTCTATCAACCAAGGGAAAAAAGAACTTCCAGCCCAAAAAACAACTCTTCCTTTTTATAAAAAGGGCACAGCAAGAATAAAATTAATTTAACATTCCAATGCCTAGGTTAAATTCTTTTTATCTTTGTCCTCAAAAATGGACGCCCCCTTTTCATTTGGACAAAGAGGAAAGTTATCACTTTTTAAAAGTATTAAGAGGTAAAAAAGGGGATATTATAAGACTTTTTGATGGCCAAGGAAAAGAAGGTCTTTTTAAAGTAAAAAACATTCAAAAAAAACAAATTGAATTAGAATGTTTAAATATAAAAGTGCATCCTGAACCTCAAAGTAAAATTATCGTAGGATTAGCATGGCAAAGAGCAAATAAAAGAGATCTTATTTTAGAAAAATGTGTAGAACTTCAATGTTGGGAAATAATATTTTGGCCCGGAACATATTCTCCACCTTTTCCTAAAGAAAAAAAATCTTCTTGGGAAAAAAAAATAATTTCTGCGGCCAAACAATCTCAAAATTTATGGATCCCTCAAATTAAACTCTATTCTAGTTTAAGAGATCTCTGTTCGAGCTATGATACTATTGAGAATAAGATCTTCTTTTGGGAAAAAGAAAAAAAAAATCTTATCTCCAACTTCAAATTTAGAAAAGACATTTTAGTAATAATCGGTCCAGAAGGTGGATTTTGTCCCCAGGAATATAAGTTTTTAATTGAGCAAAAATTTTTACCTATATCTTTAGGTAATTCTATTTTAAGAATAGAGACAGCAACTATTATAGGTTTAGGATATTTATATTTATCCAACCATTCCAAACAATTAAATAACAAAAAAGAATAAACATAATACCTAAAGATAAAA
The DNA here is from genome assembly GCF_900104045.1 of Desulfonauticus submarinus. Classification (NCBI taxonomy): domain Bacteria; kingdom Pseudomonadati; phylum Thermodesulfobacteriota; class Desulfovibrionia; order Desulfovibrionales; family Desulfonauticaceae; genus Desulfonauticus; species Desulfonauticus submarinus. The sequence continues at coordinate 90,468 of NZ_FNIN01000001.1, read as the reverse complement.
CTATATATAACTTTTGTAAGCGTAATCCTAATACAGCACCAACTAACGATATAATAAATAAAACATTCCAAGTTAAAATTTTTGTTTGTGGTATATAAAAAGATATATATTCGTATATATAAAAACTAAAAATCAAAACAACAAAAAAGATTATAAAATTCATTATAAACATCTTTCCAATAGAAGATAATATTATATTAGACATATTTATCTCAGAACGTAATTTTAAACTTTTTAATATTTTATTATAAATATAATTATTCCATTGCCTAGTTTTAACTTCAAACCAATCCCAAAAATAACTAAATAAATTAGCCATAATAATAATAAATAAAATATGATTTAAGCTTTTTACTTTGAAAGTATATACTATAAATAGACTGATTATAGTAGAAACAATATGTTGTGGAGGCACAAATGTTCCAACAGGAAAAAGATCTAACCAAAAAAGCTCAAAAAATATTCCTATATTTAGATAAGGAAGGTTATCTTTAAAAACAAGAGACCAAAAAAAAGATAAAACTAAGGGTCGTTCAAAAAATCCTATATTGATTTGAAAACGAAAGGCAGAAAAAAGAGCAAAAAAAAACTAATTAAAAGAATTATTTGATAGTTTAAAAAGCTCATAAAGTAACCTGTACCTGTTTATGGGGAACGCACCTAAAATCTAAGCTTACTCCCTTTCTAATTAAATAACGTAAACAAGAAATATCCTCCTTGCTTAAAGCAATATGATCACAAACTTGTTCTTTGCCTGGTTCATAATGAAGATTACCAATATTCAATATCTTAAAAGTAAATCCCCTGTCAAAGGCTATCTTTGCATCAGCACAATTAGCAAATAGAACCAGAGCATCTGTACATTTTTTATTTTTTAAAAAAGTCAAAACTTGTCTTAAAGAAAGAAAATAAATATCTATTCCTCTTGGAACAGCTAGACGCATTATATCTTGTTGAATGGTATTAGCTGCTAAAGGATCATTTACTACAAGGATAGTTTTTGCATTCACATAAGGAAGCCATGTTTCTAATACCTGGCCATGAAGCAATCTATTATCTATCCTAACCCACATACTCTTTACCCATCAAGAAATTAACTGTTTACTGGGTTTTTTAATATTTCTCCAGCAACTTTAATCCCCTGCCTTCCAGCCTTTTTTAATTCACTCGCCAACTCTAAAAGAGACAAATTTCTAGAGGTAGCAGCTTTTATAAGTATAGGTAGATTAACACCTGTAATAACTTCTAAATTAGACTTCTTACCCAATAAAGAAAGACTCAATGTCGTAGGCGTTCCACCAAACATATCAGTAAAAACCAATACCCCATCTCCATTATCTGTGAGTTTAACAGACTGCTCAATTTCTTTTAAAATTTGCTCTATTGGTCTTTTAGCATCCACACTAATAACAGTACAGTGTGGAATATCCCCTACTATCATTTCAGCTGCATTCAAAAGTCCATCTCCAAATTTACCATGAGTAACAATTACAAATCCAACCATTTTAACCTAACTCCAAATGACGATGTTCTACTGATATTAAATATTTTTTCTCTCTTAAAAACAATGCTATTAATTCTGTAGTAGCAACAGATCTATGTCTTCCTCCAGTACAACCAAAACCTATGGTAAGTCTATACCTTCCCTCCTTAGCATAAAGAGGTAAAGTAAACTCTAAAAACTCTTTTAATTTTTCTAAAAATTTTTTAGATTCCTTATTTCCATAAATAAACTCTTGGACTATCTTTTCTTGACCAGATAAATCCCTAAGCTCTTCCTTAAAATAAGGATTTGGCAAAAATCTTAAATCAAGGACAATATCTGCTTCCAAAGGGACACCATACTTAAATCCAAAAGAAATAAGATGAACTCGAAGCCCTGCACAAACACTATCATGACATATCCATTTCTCTTGTAAAGTGCGTCTTAAATCATGAATAGAAAAAAATGTAGTATCAATAACCAAATGGGCCTTTTCTCTAAGCACAGAAAGTTTTTGTTTTTCTTCCAAAATAGCTTTTTCTAATCCTTTACCCTCACTACTTAAGGGATGGGGACGTCTTGTGGTAAAATATCTTTTAACTATTATCTCTTCACTGGCCTCTAAAAATATAAGTTCAAAATAAACATTTCTCTTTTTAAGAGTTGACTCTAATTCATCCCAACCAGACCCAAAATCAAATTGTCTAATATCAATTCCTAAGGCAAGACCACGATATTTTTTAAGAGAATTTTGTTCAAACAACTCAATTAAAGGTTTTATTAAAGAAAAAGGCAATCCATCAATACAAAAAAAACCCAAATCTTCAAAAACTTTCAACGCTGTACTTTTACCAGCACCAGATAACCCACTTATAAGAACAAGAGAAAATGTATAATTCATTAGACACCTTTTAAAAGCATATACAATTCACCTTTATCTTGAGCTTCTAAAAATGCTTTTCTAAAACTTTCGTCTTGTAAAAGACGAGATATATAGGCTAAAATCCTAAGATGCTCTCCAAGATTCTCTTCAGGAGCAAGCAATAAGAAAAAAATGTGCACTGGATTCTGATCTAATGATTCAAAGTCTACTCCTTCAATACTTCGAGCTACTAATAAAATTACTCTATCTATTCCTTCTAGCTTAGTATGGGGGATAGCAACTCCATTGCCAATGCCTGTAGTGCCCAATTTTTCTCTATCAACTAATAGTTCATAGACATTTTTATCTTGAAGAGATGGATATAATTTCTCCACATACTTAACCATTTCTGCCAGGACATCTACTTTAGTCCTGGCAGAAAGGTTTGAAATAATTAATTTTTCATTAATATAATTAGATAACTTCATAAATTATATTCCTGGATCAATTAAACCAAAATTTCCATCTTTTCTTTTATAAATAACATTTACCCTTTCATTCTCTGCATTTAAAAATACTAAAAAGTCATATTTTAAAGTATCCAACTGCAAGGCAGCCTCTTCCACACTCATTGGTTTTGGTTCAAAATGATCTGTTTTTTCAATAATAGGACCACTTTTTTCTTCTTTATTAAATTTAATAATATCCATTCTAACTTTAGTCTTACTTTTACTTTTATGTTTATCCTTTGCCTTTTCTCTTATTTTTCTAACCTGAGCTTCTAGTTTATCTAAAACCAGGTCTACACTAGCATACATATCCTCATTTTCTTCTGTAGCAGAAATATGTAAATTTTTAGCAGTTAAAATTGCCTCTATTATATGTCTATATTTTTCTACTTCAAAGTTCACTTGAAGTTCAGGATTATCGTTTTTGCTTAGATATTTGGCTAATTTTTCAAATCTAGTTTGAGCATAACTTTTTAAATGATCAGACGGCTCAAAATTTTTAAAATTAAATTTAATTTGCATACACGCCTCCTAACAGTTTAAGGTTAAAATATCTTCTTCCTCCTTGAAGAAGAAGGAATATTTAAAGCAGCTCTATATTTTGCAACCGTTCTTCTTGCTATACTAACTCCTAACTCTTTTTGTAATCTTTTGGCAATAGCCTCATCACTTAAAGGCTTTTTTTTATCTTCTGCATCAATAATCTCTTTTATTCTAGCTCTAATACTCTCAGAACCTACATTACTACCATCTTTGGTACTAAGTCCACTATTAAAAAAGAATTTTAACTCAAATAAGCCAAAAGGAGTAGAAATATATTTATTGCTTGTTACTCTGCTAATAGTAGATTCGTGCATACCAATATACTCTGCCACATCCCGTAATGTAAGAGGTTTTAAACAAGAAACACCTTTTTCAAAAAAATCTTTTTGAAAATAAAGTATACTTTCTACTACCTTATACAAGGTCCTTTGCCTTTGCTGTAAACTCTTAATCAACCAAACAGCAGAACGCATTTTTTCTTGTAGATATTCTATATCTTTACTTGAGTTCTTTTTTTTACGCCCCCTCTTAATTTCTATTTCTTCAAATAAAGGATTTAAACGTAGATTAGGAATACCATCTTCATTTAATAAAATAACAAACTCATCTTCATATTTAAACACATATACATCTGGACTAATATAAACAACATCTTCATTAGAATATTGAGATCCAGGATAAGGATCTAATGACTTTAATATCTCTATATATTCATGTAACTTTTCTTTTGAAATACCTAATTTTTTTAATATATTATCAATCTTTCTTTTTTCTATATCCTCTAAATGATGCTCTACTAGCAAATTTAATATAGGATCATCATAGTCAAAATGTTTTAATTGAATCAAAAGACACTCTTTTAAGTTTCTACTTGCTATCCCAATAGGATCAAACTGTTGTATCCTTTTTAAGACTTCTTCTACTTCCTCCTCTTTTACATCTAAAGATGATGCAATCTCTGAAGTATTTACTGTCAGATATCCTCTCGAATCAAGATTACCTATAATTTCTCTACCTATTTCCTTTTGTTTCTCTGTAAAAGGAGCTAAATTTAATTGCCACAGCAGATGACCTTCTAAACTAGGCTTAGGAGCATACCTAGCTTCTACAGAAAGTATTTCTTCTGGAATTTCCAATTCCTTATAATCCTTAGAAAAACTAGAAAACTGGCCCAAATAATTTTCCCATTCGGCATTTTTAATTAAACTTTCTTCTTCTACTTTAAATTCAGAAAATTCATCTTCTTCCTTTTGTATCTTTTCAATACTCTCATTATTCTCAGCTTCCTCTAAAAGAGGATTTTCTAACAGCTCCTGTTGAACTAAATCTACTAATTCTATTCTCGAAAGCTGCAGCAGCTTGATTGCCTGCTGAAGTTGAGGAGTCATTACTAGCTGCTGACTAAGTTTTAATTGTTGTTTCAACTGAAGAGCCATATTTATTCCTTCTAAATAACCTAATTATTATAAATATAATCAACAAATTCTATGGTGTAAATCTTTTAATAGAAACAATATCATGAGGGGCATTATCTTACTAAGATTATTAAGTTAAAAAAATTTAAATTTAATCACAAAGAAAAAGTCTCACCTAAATATAGTTTTCTAGCCTGAGCATCATTAGCAATATCCTTAGGACTTCCTTCTAAAAATACTTGCCCATCATAAACCAAATAAGCCCTATCGCATATTCTCAAAGTTTCTCTCACATTGTGATCTGAAATCAACACCCCTATATTTTTCTCTTTCAAACGCATAATAATCTTTTGAATATCATCTATGGCGATGGGATCAATACCTGCAAAAGGCTCATCTAAAAGAATAAACTTAGGGCTTAAAATTAAACATCTTGCAATTTCTAGACGTCTCCTTTCTCCTCCAGACAAATAAGAGGCTTTTTGTTTAGCCAGTTTGCTAATACCTAATTCTTCCATTAATTCTTCTGCTCGTTCTTTTTGTTCCTTTTTACTCAATTTAGTATACTCTAAAATAATAAGTAAATTTTCCTCTACAGTTAGCTTTTTAAAAATAGAGTTTTCCTGAGGCAAATAACTAATTCCCAGTTTAGCTCTTTTGGGCAAAGATAAAAAAGTAATCTCTTTCCCATCTAAAAAAACTTTTCCTTTTGTAGGAGAAATTATTCCCACCAACATATAAAAAGTAGTAGTTTTTCCTGCCCCATTTGGCCCCAAAAGACCTACAACCTCTCCTTGCAAAACTTCTAAACGAATACCTCGAACAACTTCTCTCTGACCATAACGTTTTCTTAAGTCTATCCCCTCTAACTTACTCACCTTTCTTATCCTTTAAATCCTGAAAAAATATCGCTTCCACTCTTTTCTTTTTACTACCTAGAACCTCCACTGAGCTATTATTAAGATAAAAAACTATTTTTTCTCCCTTAATCTCATTTTTCTTTTGTCTCAGTTTTGGCTCTAACTCTAAAACAATCTTTTGAGATGCAGGCCAATAAACAGCTTTACCACAAATAGCAAACTTATCTTCCTGTTGAATTTTTACATTATTCCTCGCAATAATCTTTTCTATTTTCTGTTTCTGAGCAGAATTTGCTAAATCTAAACTCACCTTATTTGTATTCCCCTTTAAATATACATCTATTTTATCAGCCCATAAATTTAATTTTCCTTGAACAACGTGAACATTACCTACAAATTCTACAATATTTTTTTCCTTTTTATAGACCATTTTATCAGAATCAATCTTAATAGGCTCTTTATTCGTTTCTGCCCAGCATATAGCTTGAAACATTAAAAAAAACATTAATATATTACATATTGTTCTCATTTTCTAACCACCATATACTTTTAACATTTTTTAAAATATAAAAGCTATTACTTTTTATATCAAATAAAGCTTTATTGGATATTACTTTAAAATAATTATCTTTTTTCATCTCAAAATTATCATTCATAAATATTTTCTTTTTATTTTTATCATAAATAAATTTATCACAAAATAAAATAACATCACTCATTTTTATTTTTACACGCGGATATAATAAAATAAGAGAGTTATTATCTATTATTTTGCCTTCATCACTATATACAAAAATATGTTTATCTAACATATACTCAAAAACTATATTTTTTAATATTATCTCCTTTCCTACATAGTCTGCTTGCTTCGCCTTAAGCTTCCATTTTAACTTTCCACTATTTCCAGCCAAGAGTTCAATCCCTTGTAGATGCATTTTACCCCTAATTTTACTAATTTTTAAAGAAGAAGGAACTTCCTCTTTTCCAATAAAATAAAACAAAATTAAACCAAGTAAAAAAATCAGACCTATAGTACCAATTTTTTTAATCAAGACTAACCCACTCTTTCCAGACAGCATCTAATTTATTTTGCGCAGTCAAAATAAACATAATGGCTTCTCTTACTGCTCCATGCCCTCCTTTTTTAGAACTAACCCAAAGAGCAAGTTTTTTAATTTCTGGTACAGCATTAGCCACTGCCATTGGCAATCCCACTTGTTTTAGAGGTGCAGCATCTACCCAATCATCTCCTAAATAAGCTATTTCTGACCATTGTAACACGTTTTTTTCTTTTAACTCTTTTAATTTAGGTAATTTATGATTATATCCAGGAAAATAATCTAATACTCCTAATTCATCTAATCTAGCCTTCACCACTTCTGATCTTAAACCAGAAATAACTGCTATTTTTAAGCCCACCCTTTGGGCAATTTTTATGCCCATCCCATCTTGAACATCAAACCGTTTTAAAACTTGACCATTTAAATTATAATAAAGTCCACCATCAGTTAATACTCCATCAACATCTAAAACCAATAATTTTATTTTCTTAGCCAAATCAAAGACTCTACTTTTCATAAACAACTTCCCATATTTCCAATAATTTTTTCATAAGAGAATAAGTTTGATTTAAAGGCCAAGAATTTGGACCATCGCATAAAGCCTTGTCAGGATCAGGATGAACTTCCATAAACACTCCAGAAGCTCCTGCAGCAACAGCTGCCTTTGCTAAACAAGGAACAAATTCTCTATTTCCACCAGAGCTAGTGCCTCTTCCTCCAGGTATTTGAACTGAATGAGTGGCATCAAAAACAACAGGATAACCCAACTCTGCCATTAAAGGCACACTTCTCATATCCACTACCAAATTGTTATATCCAAATGAAAAGCCTCTTTCAGTGAGCCAAATTTTTTTATTCCCAAAAGACTCAACTTTACCAACTACTGCTTTCATATCCCAAGGTGCAATAAACTGACCTTTCTTTATATTTACAATCCTATTTGTCTTTGCTCCAGCTATTAGTAAATCTGTCTGTCTACATAAAAATGCAGGGACTTGTAAAATATCTGCCACTTCAGCAACAACGTTAGCTTGTTCAGGCAAGTGATAATCTGTTAAAACAGGAAGTTCTGTAATTTTTTTTATCTTTTCCAGCCATTTTAAACCTAAATCTAAGCCAGGACCTCTAAAACTTTCTAAGGATGTTCTATTAGCCTTATCAAAAGAACTTTTAAAAACAATTGTAACTCCTAATTTATTCCTGATCTCTGCAAGTTCTTCACCTACTTTTAAAGCCAAATCTAAATTTTCTAAGACACATGGCCCTGCAATAAAAAACAATTTTTTTTTAGTTTGTTCAAAAAGTTTGAAACAATCCATAATTAACCTTTCTTATTTTTATAACTTTTTGCGCTTGCTATAAAATCTCTAAAAAGAGGATGAGGCTTCATAGGGTTAGATTTAAATTCTGGATGAAACTGACATCCTAAAAACCACGGATGTTCTTTTAATTCTACAATTTCAACTAATTCTCCATCAGGAGAAGCTCCACTAATAATAAGGCCTGCCTTTTCCATGTCTTTAGCATATTTTTTATTAAACTCATATCTATGCCTATGCCTTTCCATAATTTCTCGCTTTTTATAAGCATCAAAAGCCTTTGTGCCCTCTTTTAATACACAAGGATAGGCCCCCAAACGCATAGTCCCACCTTTATCACTATTCTTATCTCTTTTTTGAATTTTATTTGCGCGATAATCATACCATTCTGTTATAAGATAAATAACAGGATGATCTGTTTTTGGATCAAACTCTTCAGAATTTGCATTTTCAAGTTCCAAAACATTTCTTGCAAACTCAATAACAGCACACTGCATTCCCAAACAAATACCAAAAAAAGGTATTTTGTTTTCTCTTGCATATTTAATCGCTAAAATTTTACCTTCCACGCCTCTTGAACCAAATCCACCAGGAACAAGTATTCCATCTACTCCACTAAGTTTAACTTCCAAATTCTTTTTATCTAATTCTTCAGAGTTAATATATTTTAATTTTACTTTAAGGTCATTAGCTACTCCACCATGAACTAATGCTTCGTGTAAACTTTTATAAGACTCTTTTAACTCTACATACTTCCCAACAATACCAATGGTAACCTCGCCTTTGGGATGTTTTAATTTATAAACAAGTTGCTCCCATTGATCTAAATTTGGATTTTTAGCAGGAAGCCTAAGTAAAATTGCTACTTTTTGGTCAATTCCTTCGTCATATAAAGCCAAAGGAACTTCATATATATTTTCTACATCTTTGGCAGTAAATACTGCATCCCTATCTACATTACAAAAAAGAGCAATTTTTGCCTTTATTTCATCTGATAAATCAACTTCGGAACGGCATAAAATAATATCTGGCTGGATACCAATACTTCTAAGTTCCTTAACACTATGTTGAGTAGGCTTAGTTTTTAATTCTCCAGACACTCGAATAATAGGAACTAAAGTTAAATGAATATATAAAACATTCTCTTTACCCAAGTCTGTTCTAAGCTGCCTAATTGCTTCTAGAAAAGGAAGCCCCTCTATATCTCCTACTGTACCCCCTATCTCAATAATAGCCACATCTTCTTCATTTTGAGCTACACTTAAAATAGCTCTTTTAATTTCATCTGTTACATGAGGAATAACTTGAACAGTTCCTCCTAAGTAATCTCCTCTTCTTTCTTTAGAAATAACCGAATGATAAATACGACCAGACGTAAAATTATTAATCTGTCCAAAATACTGATCCAAATATCTCTCATAATGCCCCAAATCCAAATCTGTCTCAGCACCATCCTCGGTAACATATACCTCTCCATGTTGAAATGGATTCATTGTTCCAGGATCAACATTAATATAAGGATCTAATTTTTGAATTGTTACTTTCAATCCTCTCGCTTTTAACAATGCTCCTAAAGATGCTGCTGCTAAACCTTTGCCCAACGAGGATAAAACTCCTCCTGTTATAAAAATAAACTTGGTCTTTAATTTAGAATTAACAATAGCACTCATTTTTCCTTCCTTTGTTTAAAAAGTACTTATACCAAAACTCACAATTAGACTTTATAACTTAGACCTAGTTTTTTGCCAAGGGAATGTTTTTGAAGAAAAAATTACAAAACAAAAAAAGACCTTATTTTTTAATAATCAGGTAAGCTTTATCTTTTAAAACACTATATTTTTGAGCACAATCTCCATAACAACTAACCATAACCTCTTTGCAATGAATCTTACTTTTTATTTTTTAATAAATAGATAAATATTATAGAAATCAATTTTTTATATTAGTATAATAAAAAATTGTTTAATATTTTTTATATATAAATCCAATTTCTCTAATTGTTTTTCTAACTATCTCAAGATAATTTTTAAATCAAGCTCATAAACATATTTATCCTAAACAATTTTCACATTTATTCTTAAATAATTGATTTTAGTTGAATAAAATAAAAATAAATCAAAGTTAATGTATACTAAAAATTTTAAATAAAAATCATTTTAATTAAGTTCTAACTTAACCTTATTAACATCTTCTTTAAAAAATATATTTTAAAAAAATATTTACTTTTCACTTAAAATATTTTTATCATTCTCTTCATTAAAATCTCCTCCACCACCAAAAGCAGAATACATCATTACATGATTTATGTATTTAGCTAATTTTAATCTTATAAGTTTTTGTTTTGCATATAACAAATTTTTATGAGCTGTAAGCACAAAAAAATAACTATCTATACCTTGCCTATACCTATTATAGGCAAGATTATAAATATGTTGCAATGATTGTATAACATTTTTTTGCGATGCTATTTGCTTATCAATAGTAGATCTAATAACCAACGTATCCAAAACCTCTTTAAATGCGTTCTGTATTGTCCTTTCATATTGAATTAAATATAATTTTCTCTGTAATTTACTTAATTTATATGCTGTCCATACTCTAGCATCAAATACAGGCAAAGCCGCATTTCCGCTTATTTTCCACACATAAGAACCAGAACCAAATAATCCAGAAAGCTCATTGCTTGCTGTCCCAATTCCTGCTAAAAGACTTATTCTAGGAAAAAGAGCAGCTCTTGCAGCCCCTATGTTAGCATAAGCTGCTTTAAGTTTATGTTCTAAAGCTAAAATATCAGGCCTATTTAAAAGGACCAAAGAAGAAAGTCCTGGCGAAAAATCTTTCATTGGAAAGTTAGATTGCAAACCACTTGGTAATAAATCTTTACTAACTTTATTTCCTACAAGCAAATTCAAAGCATTTTTATCTTTTTCTATTTGTTGCTCATAAGTTATTATATTTATTTTTATTTCATTTAAAACACTTTTTGCTCTGTTTAAATCAATATCACTTGCAATGCCAGCTTTATACTGACTATCTATTAACTTAAAATTATGTTCAGCAATTTTATAAAGTTTATTTGCAATTTTATAATGTTCTATATCAGATGCTAAAATAAAATATACTCGAGCAACTTCTGTAATTAAGGAAATCTGTGCCGACCTTCTATTCTCTTTAGCCGCAAAAAAATGTTCTAATGCTTCTTCTTTTAAACTACGAATTCTACCAAAAAAATCTATTTCCCATTCTGCAAGTCCTAAATTTACACTATATTCACTTTGAATATATCCTTTTCCTAATGGAGAAAGATCATCTGAGATACGTTTTCTACTGCTATTGGCAGTAGCATATATAGAAGGATATAAATCAGCCCGCTTAATGCCATAAATTTGTCTTGCTTTTTCTACATTTAAAATGGCAAGTCTTAAATCACGATTATTTTCCAGTGCTATTTTTATAATATTTTTTAACTTTGAATCTATAAAAAAATCTTCCCATTTTAATTTATTTGGAATATCTATATTTTCATAAGAAATATTACTATAGACTCCATCTGTAGGTAATTCTTTAGGAATCGGAGCATTAGGTCTTACATATTTTGGTTTAAAACTACAACTACTAAGCATAGTAAATATAAATAAAATTATAATAAATTCTTTTTTCATTACACCTCCCATTTTCTCTTTACAACTTTTTCACTTCAATTTTATTTTTATATTTTCCTAATAGTTTATATATGAGAACATAAAAAAGTGGAATTAATAAAGTAGCAAGAAATGTAGAAGTTATTGTACCGCCTAAAACAACTGTTCCTATTGCATTTTGTGCTCCAGCTCCAGCACCATTTGATATAGCAAGGGGCAAAACACCAAATCCAAAAGCAAAAGAAGTCATCAAAATAGGACGAAGCCTAAGCTTTGCAGCTTCCAGTACAGCTTTTATTAATTCATAACCTGCATCAACTCTTTCTCTAGCAAATTGAACAATCAAAATAGCATTTTTAGTGGTCAATCCAAGAGTAGTAATAAGGCCTATTTGAAAATACACATCATTATCAAATCCCCTCCAGTTTGTTGCAATAATTCCACCAATTACGCCTAAAGGCATGCTTAACAAAATAGCAATTGGTATTGGCCAACTCTCATAAAGAGCAGCAAGTACTAAAAAAATAACAAAAATCGCAAAGGCATACACAAGGGGACCCTGATTTGTCGCCATCTTCTCCTGATATGATAATCCTGTCCAAGCATAACCTATTTCTTTTGGCAATTTACTAACAAGTTCTTCCATAATTTTCATAGCATCACCAGAACTATAGCCTGGAGCTGGCTCTCCCCATATATTGATAGAAGGAAAACCATTGTATCTTTCAAGTTGTTGGGGGCCGTATATCCATCTCCCTTTAGCAAATGAGCTAAAAGGAACCATTTTACCTTCTATATTTCTAATATAAATCTTTTTTAAATCTTCTGGTAACATTCTATAAGGAGCATCATACTGTAGATATACCTTTTTCACTCGTCCACTTTTTACAAAATTATTTACATACATTCCTCCAAAAGCAGCAGCTATATTTAAATTTATAGATTGAATAGGTAATTTTAAGCTACCTGCTTTTTCCCAATCCACATCAATTTTATATTCAGCAACTGGATCCATGCCATTTGGTCTTACTCTTATCAATCGTGGATCTTTCATTGCCATATACAACAATTTATTTCTTGCTTGCATTAATTTTTGATAACCACCCCCTCCATAATCAAGAAGCTCAAAATCAAAACCTGCTGCATTGCCTAACTCTATAATAGCAGGAGGTAGAAAAGCAAAAACCCTTGCCTCATTAAAAGTTGATACATATCTCATTAAACGTCCTGCAATTGCAGTGGCAGATAAATTCTCTTTTTGTCTTAGATTCCAATCTTTTAAACTTATAAAACCCAAAGCCACATTTTGCGCTTGTCCTCCAAAAGACATTCCTGCTGCATAGGCAAAAGATTTTATTGCATTTTTCTCATTTTCATCAATATATTTTGTTATTTTCTTCATAACTTGTTCAGTCTGTTCTAATGTAGAACCAGAAGGCAACACTGCCTGTACGAGTAAAATTCCCTGATCTTCATTTGGTAAATAACCTGTTTTCATATTAAGAAATAAATAACCAGTAATACTTACAATAATAATATAAATAAAAATAAGCCTTACTTTTTTTTCAAGCGTATACCCAACAACAGAAATATAAATATTTCTACCTTTATCTAAACCCTTATTAAATATCTTTAACAATGGTTTAAAAAGAAAAAATGTGTTTTCATAAATAGGCTGTCCTCTTTTCTTAGGCTTTAATATTGTTGCACAAAGCACAGGAGTCAAAATTAAAGCGACTATAACAGATAGTAACATTGCTGCAGCAATAGTTACTGAAAACTGCCGATAAATAATTCCAGTAGAGCCTGGGAAAAATGCCATTGGTAAAAAAACTGCAGAGAGAACCAGTCCAATCCCAATCAACGCCCCTGAAATTTCCTCCATGGATTTAAGAGCTGCTTCTCTTGGAGATAAACCTTGTTCCTCCATGATTCTATCTACATTTTCCACTACCACAATAGCATCATCAACAAGCAAACCAATAGCAAGAACCATTGCAAACATTGTAAGCATGTTTATTGAAAAACCTAAGACCCAAATAACACCAAACGTTCCAAGAACTACAACAGGAACTGCAATTGTAGGTATAATTGTTGCTCTAAAACTCCCCAAAAATATAAACATAACAATGAAAACCAAAATTATAGCTTCATAAAGTGTTTTTACAACTTCATGAATTGCAACCTTTGTAAAAGGAGTAGTATCATAAGGATATACTACTTTTACTCCTTGAGGAAAATATTTGCTCATTTCTTCCATTTTTTCTTTTATTTTATCTGCGACCTCAAGAGAATTTGTTCCAGCCTGCTTTCTAATAGCTAAAAATGCAGATGGTTTTCCATTATAATGTGCTAATATATCATAACGTTCAGTACCTAATTCTACTTTTGCAACATCTTTGATATAAATAGAACTACCATTTTGTTTAATTTTTATAGGTATTTTATAAAATTCTTCTGGAGTTTGAAGATAATGTTGCACAATAATTACAGCATTAAGCCTTTGACCTTTTACAGACGGAGCACCACCCAATTGTCCTGCAGAAACCTCTACATTATAAGATTTTAAAACTTTAACAATATCTTCTATAGTTAAGTTATATTTATTAAGCTTATCTGGATTTAACCAAATACGCATCGCATACTCTGTACCAAAGACTTCTACTTCTCCAACACCAGGTATTCTTGCCAAAATTGTCTCAATATTTGATTTTGCATAGTCTTTTAAATCATTTCCTGTGTATTTCCCATCATTAGAAACAATACCTAAAATCAAAAGATAATTTTTTGTAGATTTACTAACCCTAACTCCCTGTTGCTGTACTACGTCAGGCAAGCTCGCTGTAGCTAATTGCACCTTATTTTGCACTTTTGACCAAGCAATATCAGGATCTGTCCCCGGAGCAAAAGTAAGATCTATTCTACTTTGTCCAGAAGAACTACTTTTTGCACTTATATACCAAAGACCATCAAGTCCTGTTAATTTTTGCTCAATAATTTGCGTTACAGTACTCTCTACTGTTTCAGCTGAAGCTCCAGGATAAAATGCTTCTACTGAAATCATAGGAGGAGCTAATTCTGGATACTGAGAAACAGGTAAAAATTTTATTCCCAAAAGTCCAAAAGACATAATAGCAATAGCAATTACCCATGCAAAAACTGGACGTTTTAAAAAAAATCGCGACATTCAAAGCCTCCTACTTCTATCACTAATACTTAAAAACAGCTAATTTTAAAAAACATAAATCTTCATCTTACTTAGAAAAGTTATTTCTAACTAACCACCTGTAATCTCCAGCTTTCAAATTACAAAACACTTCCTATAAAATTTAAAGTGGTTCTGCCATTACAGAAATATCCGGCCTAATAAATTGAATCCCATAAACAACTACCTTATCACCTGATTTTAAACCACTTCTTACAAACCATTTATTTTTTATAACTCTATCTACCTTTATATATTTTATTTGCAATTTATTATCATCGTTTACTACATACACATAAGGAGTTCCTTTATGATCTCTTAAAACACTTTCCTGAGGGACTAAAATAGCATCTTGCTTTATTCCTTCAGTAATAACTGCTTTTACAAACATTCCTGGCAATAATTCATATTTTTTATTTGGAAAAATAGCTCTTAAATTAATTGATCCTGTTGTTTTATCAACTGTAACATCTTCAAATTGTAATCTTCCTTTATATTTATAAATTCTCCCGTTATCTAAAATTAATTCAACATTATTTCTTAATTTGTCACCACTTTTTAACACACCATATTTAATTTTCCTTTTTAACTCCTCAAGTTCAGCAATAGAACGAGGAATATCCACATAAACGGGATCAAAATTCTGGATAATAGCAAGAGGAGATGGCTGATAAGCAACAACTGTTGCTCCTTCTGTGATAAATGATTTGCCAATTTTACCAGAAATAGGAGCTTTGATATAGCAATAATTCAAATTAATTTGAGCTAATTTTATCTGAGCTTTATAAAGTTTTATATTTGCCTTTAACTGTTTTAACGCAGCCAAAGTATCATCATAAGCCTGCTGACTAATAGATTTTGTCTTAATAAGTTCACTAAAACGCTTACACTTTTTTTCCAAAGCCAATAACTTAGCCTGAGCCATTTCAAGAGAAGCTTTGGCTGCGTCTAGTGTTGCCTCATATCTTGAAAAATCAATTATATAGAGTAAATCTCCCTTTTTTACCATAGAACCTTCTTTAAAAAGCCTCTTCTTTATAAGACCACTTACTTGGGGAATAATTGGAGCAGACTGAAACGAAGAAACTCTACCAGGCAACTCTGTTTTTAATACCACTTTTTCAGGCTTAACTATTATGTATGAAACTTTAGGCAGCTGCCTCGACATAGAAGATTTTTTTTCTTCCCTATCACAAGCAACAAGTAAACATATTAACAAAAAATTTATTATTAAAATTTTCACACAAATAATGCGTTTTACATTCATACCATACCTCCAAATTACATATTTTTTAAAGCTTTTAAAAAAATATTAACAAAAGTTGATAAAGCAATGTCTATATCTTCAAAGCTTACTTCTTCACATAAGAAAATTTCATTAGTTTGAAAATAACAAAAAACCATACCAATAAAACCTTTCACAGCTATTTTTATATCTATATCTTTAGATATAGATTTTTTATGATATTTTACAAGTATATCTACTATAAGATTATCTAATTCTTCAATAAAATTTTTATAAATTTCTCTAATTTTATCAGAATATCTATTAATTTCAGAAAACACAATTTTTATAAATTTTTTTCTATCTTTTAATGTAAAATAAAGCCTTTCAGCAATAATTTTTAAAGTATCATACAAACTTGCCCCTTCTATCCGAAAAGAAATTTTTTGTAATTCAGATAAAATCGAATAATTCCTAATAACAGCTTCAAAAATACCCTCTTTTTTACCAAAATGCCTAAACAAAGTAATTTCAGAAACACCTGCAACTTTTGCGATTTCTTTTGTGCTTGTACCTAAATACCCTTTTTCAGAAAAACAATTGTATGCTGCTGTAATAATTTTATCCCTTGTACTTTCTACTTTATTCATCACATCCCCCAAGTAATGAAAGTTAGCACTTACTAACACAACTATTTTAAAATGTCATCTTTTTTTCATTTAAAAAAAATGTTGACAAGCAATACCCAAATATATAAAAAGTGTGCCTCACGGGGGCGGGTAGCTCAGTTGGGAGAGCATCGGCCTTACAAGCCGGGGGTCACAGGTTCGAGCCCTGTTCCGCCCACCACTTTGATAAGCGGGGTCGTAGTTAAGATGGTAATAACGCCGGCCTGTCACGCCGGAGGCCGCGGGTTCAAGTCCCGTCGACCCCGCCATTAAAACTGAACGCATATTAGCTTTGTTTGGCACTTTTTAAAAAGCCTCTTTCATAAGAGGTTTTTTCTTTTTTTAAATGCCAAAAAATTTCACTCACCTTCTTGCCACCAAAAACTTCCTCTAAACAAACTTGAACGCCCCTATTGTAAATATCAAGCTGTAGTATGTGAAGGCCTGTGCCTGAGTATACGCTGAATTGTTTATTAAAGTCCATATTGTTTGTGAAAAAAATATCTTTAATTAAGCAATTATTTCCATTTTTCTTTGCTTAAAATTAACTAACAACTGACCAAACTAACAACTAAAAATATTATTCCTAAGTTTTTAAACACCGTTATTCCCACTAATTGACAAAACAAGACAAAGAGTTTAGGATTGTGAAAATTTTCTTAAATAAAAAGAAATAAAAAGGAGGAGTAAAATTGAATATTCTAATTTTTGGACCAAATGGAAGTGGTAAAGGGACTCAAGGATCTTTAGTTAAGAAAAAATACAATTTAGCCCATATTGAATCTGGGGCTATTTTTAGAGAACATATTTCTCAAGGCACAGAATTAGGTAAAAAAGCAAAAGAGTATATTGATAAAGGCGAATTAGTGCCTGATGAAATTACTATTCCTATGGTTTTAGAAACATTAAAAGAAAAAGGAAAAGATGGTTGGTTATTAGATGGATTCCCTCGCAATATCAATCAAGCTAAAAAATTATGGGAAGCCCTTCAAGAAGCTGGAATGAAATTAGACTATGTAATAGAAATTTTATTACCCAGAGAAATAGCTAAAAATAGAATTATGGGACGTCGTATCTGCGTGAATGATCCTAATCATCCTAACAATATCTATATCGATGCTATAAAGCCTGTGGATGGAAAATGTAGAGTATGTGGTGGCGAGTTAAAAAGCCGCTCAGATGATCAAGACGAAGCTGCTATCAACAAAAGACATGATATTTATTATGATACTAATACAGGAACTCTTGCTGCAGCTTACTATTTTAAAGAATTAGCACCTAAAGCAGGGTTTAAATATATAGAATTAAATGGCGAAGGGACAATAGAAGAAATAAAAGATACTCTTTTAGCCCAATTAGATTAACTTAAGATTACAATCTTTAAATCCACAATCTTTTCTTTAGCAGATGGGGGCACTTTTTAAAGTGCCCCCATTTTTATTTCCTCTTTTAAACAACACTACTTATAAAATATATCTAGATAAATCTCTATTTTCCTCTACATCTTTAAGTTTATCTTTAACGTACTCTGCATCTATCACTACTTTTTGTCCTTTCATTTCAGGAGCTTCAAAAGACAAGTCTGCTAAAATCTTTTCCATTAAAGTATAAAGCCTTCTAGCTCCTATATTCTCTGTTTCTTCATTTATCTTTTGAGCAAAGCTTGCCATCTCTTTTAAAGCACTATCTGTAAACTCTAGATCTATATCTTCAGTAGCAAGTAGAGCTTTATATTGTTTAGTCAAAGCATTTTGAGGTTCTGTGAGAATGCGATAAAAATCATCTTTGGTTAAAGATTTTAATTCTACCCTTAAAGGAAACCTACCCTGTAACTCTGGTACCAAATCAGAAGGTTTGGAAAGATGAAAAGCACCAGCAGCAATAAATAAAATATGATCTGTTTTAACCATTCCATACTTTGTATTTACCACACACCCTTCCACTACTGGCAACAAATCTCTTTGTACTCCTTCCCTAGAAACTTCTGCCTTAGTTTGTCCATTTCCACCACAAATTTTATCTATTTCATCAATAAAAATAATGCCACTTTGTTCTACTCTTTCTTTAGCCATTTCTATAACTTTATCCATATCCACTAAACGTTCACATTCTTCTTGCACTAATAATTCAAAGGCTTCTTTTACCTTTACTTTTTTACTCTTTTTCTTCTTAGGAAAAAATCTACTAAACATATCTTTAAACTGCATTTCCATATCTTCCATACCTGGAATAGCCATTACTTCTATTCTAGGACCACTTGAAGATCTTATATTCACTTCTACTAATCTATCATCTAGTTTACCTTGTCTCCACAATTCTCTAAATTTTTCTCTTGTATTATGAGAGTCATCACTTTTAATATTGGGCAACAAAATATCCAATAATTTTTCTTCAGCATTGGCTTCAGCTTTCAACCTAACTCTCTTTGCCTCTTCTTCTTTAACCATATTAACACCTATTTCCATTAAATCTCGGATCATAGATTCCACATCTCGTCCCACATAACCTACTTCTGTAAATTTTGTTGCCTCAACTTTATAAAAAGGCGAACCTGCTAATTTAGCAAGTCTTCTAGCGATCTCTGTTTTTCCTACTCCAGTAGGACCAATCATTAAAATATTTTTAGGTGCAATTTCATCCCTAAGCTCAGGATCAAGTTGACGTCTTCTCCACCTATTTCTAAGGGCAATAGCTACCATTTTTTTTGCTTCTTGTTGTCCTATAATAAATTTATCCAACTCTGAAACTATTTCTCGTGGAGTAAGAGTACTTTCCATATGCATCTCCTCTTTGATATTTTCTAACTTATTGGCTTGACCAATTAAAAATTATAAAACCTCTAAAACAATATTTTGATTTGTATAAACACAAATTTCAGCAGCTATATTTAAAGAATCCTTAACTATTTCTCTTGCTTTTAAATCTGTATTCCTCAGTAAAGCTCTAGCAGCAGCTAAGGCGTATGCTCCCCCAGAACCAATTGCCACAACCCCATCATCTGGTTCAATTACATCTCCTGTACCACTTAAAACTAGAATATGTTCTTTATCTGCTACTATTAACATAGCCTCTAATCGTCTTAAATATTTATCCATTCTCCATTCTTTGGCCAATTCCACACTTGCCCGTAAGATATTACCATTAAATTCTTCCAGTTTCCCTTCAAACTTTTCAAATAAAGTAAATGCATCTGCTGTAGCTCCTGCAAAACCAGCTAAAACCTTTCCTTGATAAAGACGTCTTACTTTTTTGGCTTTATGTTTTAAAACAATAGCTTGTCCCATTGTTACTTGGCCATCACCTCCCATAGCCACTTCATCTTTAGCTCTAACAGCCAAAATAGTTGTACCTCTAACTTCCATAAATTCACTCCTATTTAAACAATCTTTTAGCTTCCTCTAAAAACACTCTAAACACTTCCTTATTGTAAAGATAAAAATAAATCTCTTGGATCCATTTATTTTTTAAACCTTCATTCAAAGCATCCAAGGCAATAGGTGCTGCCAAATCTAAAGGAAAACCATATACTCCACAACTTATAGCTGGAAAGGCAATTGTTTTAATCTTATAATCATATGCTAACTTTAAACAAGAAAAATATGCTTTTTTTAATAGCTCTTTTTCTCTATTACGCCCTCCTTGCCAGATAGGACCCACTGTATGAATAACATGCCTTGCATAAAGGTTAAAGCCTGGAGTAATCACAGCTTCTCCAGTAGCAAGAAATCCTTGCTTAGCTACTATTTCTTGTCCTGCTTTTAAAAGATCAGGGCCAGCAGCTCTATGAATAGCTCCATCTACGCCACCCCCACCAGCTAATTGTGGATTAGCTGCATTTACAATAGCATCAACTTTAGCCTTTGTAATATCTCCGTGTACAAGATAAAAATTTTCTGGACCTATTCTTATCTTATCCATAGCTCCCTCTTTTTAACTCAAAAAAATAATAAAAAGATGAGCATTATCATCAAAAAGTCAAGTCCATCATTCTTTAATTAACAAAAAATTAAAAAATCCTAACAATTACAAAAAATTATATAAGTTAAACAAAAAAATAAGTAATTATCTTATCTAATTTTCAAGCCTGACTTCTACCTTTTTATATTCAAAACTTTACTTGACCCAACAAACCATTTCCGATTAAGCATAGGCAATTTGGCAAAAAAAGGAGGAAAAAATGGCTGTAACTCTAGTAGACCATCCCCTTGTAAAACATAAACTTGGGATAATGCGCAAACACGATATAAGCACTAAAAATTTTCGAGAACTAGCCTCAGAAATAGCAAGACTGTTAACTTACGAGGCAACTAAAGACTTAGAAACAGAAAAAATGATAATTCAAGGATGGGCTGGTAATGTAGAAGTAGAAACCATAAAAGGTAAAAAAATCACTGTTGTACCTATTTTAAGAGCAGGACTTGGCATGTTAGATGGTGTTTTAGACCTAATACCTGGGGCAAAAGTCAGTATTGTAGGATTATATAGGAATGAAGAAACATTAAAACCTGTTCAATATTATGTAAAACTAGCTAAAAATATCAAAAATAGAATTGCCCTTATTCTAGACCCTATGTTAGCTACTGGCGGAACTTTAATAGCTACCATAGAACTTTTAAAAAAAGCTGGTTGTCAAAAAATAAAAGGACTTTTTTTAGTCTCTGCACCAGAAGGATTAAAAAAGGTTACAGAAAAACATCCTGATGTGGAAATATTTACTGCTGCTATAGATGATCGACTAAACGACAAAGGATATATCTTACCTGGGCTTGGAGATGCAGGAGATAAAATATTTGGCACTAAATAGGCACCAAAAGGGTGCCTATTTTTTTGATCTTTTTAAAAACCATTGAACGGTAAAAGGAGGTTTTATGGCGCAAGATCCAACAAAGTACAATTTTAGGCTAAAAGACTCTATTATCGGAGCACAAATGCTTTTTGTAGCCTTTGGTGCATTAGTATTAGTACCAATTTTAACAGGACTTGATCCTAATGTAGCTCTATTTACTGCAGGGGCAGGAACTCTACTTTTTCAAATAATTACTAAAGGCAAAGTACCTGTATTTCTTGCATCTTCCTTTGCCTTTATTGCCCCTATCATATACGGAGTAAAAACATGGGGCATACCAGGTACTTTGTGTGGTTTGGCAGCAGCAGGGGTAATTTATATTCTTTTAAGTATACTCATATCCATTAAAGGAGTAAGAATTTTAGAAAATCTGCTTCCTCCGATTGTTACTGGTCCTGTTATTATGGTTATAGGACTTATCTTAGCTCCTGTTGCAGTGCATATGGCAATGGGAAAAACAGGAGACGGAAGTGTTGTATTAGTACCTGAAAAAATAGCTATTGCAGTATCTATGATATCGTTAATTACTACTGTAATAGTATCCCTTTTTGGAAAGGGTATATTTAAACTTATTCCTATCTTATGTGGTATAATCGTAGGTTATATTATTTCTATTCCCCTAGGCTTAGTAGACTTTAGCCCAGTTTTAAAAGCCCCTTGGTTTGCAATACCAAACTTTACTTTTCCAGAATGGAACCTTCAAGCTATATTATTTATAGCACCAGTAGCCATTGCACCTGCAATTGAACATTTTGGAGATATTTTAGCTATAAGTTCAGTTACAGGAAAAGACTATTTAAAAGATCCTGGAGTACATAAGACACTTTTAGGAGACGGTCTTGCAACTTCTTTAGCCTCTTTTTTAGGAGGCCCACCAAATACAACTTATTCAGAAGTTACAGGAGCTGTAGCTTTAATAAAAATATTTAATCCTGCAATTATGACCTGGGCAGCAATTTGTGCTATTTTACTTTCATTTGTAGGGAAATTAGGCGCATTTCTTCAAACTATTCCTGTGCCTGTAATGGGAGGAATACTTATTTTACTTTTTGGAGCCATTATGGTTGTAGGAATAAATACATTAGTAAAAGCTCAAACAGACTTAATGGAAGCCCGTAATCTTGCTATAGTGGCAATTATAGTTATTTTTGGTGTAGGAGGAATGGCTTTTTCTGCAGGCGAGTTTACTCTAAAAGGAATTGGACTTGCAGGTATTGTTGGTGTATTTTTAAATTTGATTTTACCTGGAAAAAGAGAATAAAAAAGGGGGATATATCCCCCTTTTTGTTCATTATCTCAAAAATCAAAATTACAAATCAACCCTATACACAAATTCAATAGAGGCCTTTTCTCCACCTACTGTAGAATTAACATCTATCTGAAATGCATAAATAGAATAATTAACAGTGCCAATTTTATCTACTAAAGTTGCATTCATTGTATACCCAGGAACATTAAAACCAACAATATCAACCGTACTATTTTTATTGCATGTACCGCCTCCATTGCATGTTAGTTGATCATCAAGAATTTTAACAATTATATAGTCAGTTACACCTTTACTGACTTCTAATGCTCCTTCATATTTTTTCTGACTTCCAGAAAGAGTACTACCTGTTGTTAGCATATAAAACAAGGCAGAGATAAATCCCATTGCAATTAAACCTAAAACTAAAGTGCTTATTAAAGCAATACCTGATTCATTATATTTTGTTCTCATCATTATTATCCTCTGTTTATAAATTAAGAGGTTTCACAATCATTTTAATAACCTTCCATCTATAATGTTGATAATCTGTAGGAAGTTGTAAATTTATGCCATCAATTGTAGAGTTACCTGTAAAATTATATTTCTTATCCTCTTGTCCTTCTTGAACCAATAAATAAACTCTCACAGCTTTTAGTTGTTTTCTAATATCACTATTAGTAGTAGGAGCAGTTGTAGTTATATTATCAATTACTCCATCATCATTTGTATCAAGTTCAAACCGAATTTGAAAATCAGCCACGCAATTAACAATAGGAGTCGTTCCTCCTCCAACCAATCTCTGCAAATTACGAGTATATGGATTACATTTATCCAAATCCTGATTATTGCTTAAAGCGTATTCTATTTTGCTACATTTTTGTGAACTACATCCTGTGGCATTTGTTTCATAAGGAAAGCCTAAATAAACATCTGTCCCAGGACAAGTATTATATACTCCATTAGAGACAAATGTTTTGTTTCCTAATGAAATATAAACTAAATTATTATTTGTCTGATCTTCTCTTCTATCTTCCCATTTATTTGATATACAATCAGCTAACACATAACCTCGCGTAGATTTGTCAGTATTGTTGATTGTACTTCTAATAGTTAATGTTTTTGTAGAATTATCAAAAGCAATAATTTTATCATTGGTATCTGAAGCAATCCCATATCCAGCATGCTCAATATCTAACCTAATGAGTTCTAAAGAAGTTAATTTTTCTATCTGAGTTTCCACAGACTTAGTTTCTTCTTTAAATCCACCCAATAAAGTATTATAACTTTTATACGTAATGCCAAGAATTAATAAAATAACTGCCATTGATACCAATACTTCGATTAAGCCAACACCTTTTTCTCTATTATTCATAACAATCTTCCCAATTAGTAGTTTGATTGGTCCCTAATTACCGTACTTACAGAATAAGAACAATTTCTTCCCTTATAACTCCAATCTACCTGAACCTTAACCTCTTTCATACCAACTAAATCATTTACTGTTTTTACTACATTATAAACATAATTAGAATTTCTAAATTGAACATTTACTGTAGAATTACTATTTACAATGTTAGAAAATGGTTTATTTCTACACTCTTCTAATTCAAATTGAGCTATTTTCACTGCCTCATCTCTTAAATAATTATAAACATTAATATCTATTGCTTTTAAAAAAGAAGCAAGCAATCCTATTAATAGGATTGACAAGATAAGCATTGAAACAATAGCCTCAACTAAAGTAAAACCTTTCATATTATTTTTATTTAAGTATACACGCACCATTTCTATCTACTGCCCCCATTCTTACTCTTAACCTAGAAACAGTTATACAAGAATATTCTGGACTAACATTAACAACACTAGCGATATTACTAGGAATAACGCTAGATTGATTCTCAAAATATCCTCTTTTGCTTATGTTAAGAGTAGCATTATTAAATCCTGTATTTAAATTTATACACTTTATAATAGCTGTATTCTCTTTTAAGCAAGCCTGCTTATTACTTATACTAAAAGATAAACTAACTTTATGAGTAAAAGCACGCACCCTTCCTTCTTGTAACAGAGCTGCCATATTTTTTACATCAGATTCTATATGATATTTTTGAATCCATTTAGTAAAAGCAGGTACTCCCATTGCCGTCATAATCCCAATAATCACTATAACAATTAAAACCTCAGTTAAAGTAAATCCTTCTCTACTGTTCTTTTTCATAAGCACAAATCTTCCTATTTTTCAATCCATAATAAAATTTTACCCACTTTTCCTCCAGGAGAGGGAGGAATAATGGGAGCTGTTTCCGGGGTAACTCCTGTAAACCATCCACTTGAACCATCTGCACCTAAATCATCTTTTTTAATCTGTTCAATATTTCCCTTAGACAATTGTAAATATACGGTTTTATCAAATGCTTTAGGTTTATATTTTCCATTACAATCCTGAGTCAAACCAGCTCCAGAAATACAATTTAACCCCCATAACCTCGATCTTCCACCAAAAGAGCAAACATCTCCATTTGGTTCTGTAGTAGCAAAAAAGACTACATCATAGTCTGAAGCCACAGCAGGATCTGAAATCATTCGTTCTTTAAAGTATCCACCACTTTCTGGATCTAACTTCTTTCTCCAAGCAAAACCAAGATCATTTGTATCTATAGAATGACAAGCATCTGCAGGTGTCTCAACAATAGAACTTACCTCACAATTATCATTTTGAATACAATCGTCAATTCTCACGCCATATAAACTATTAACATCACTTGAACCACTTCCAGGGCTATCTTCTTTATAAAACCACCTACCAGTACCAAAGTAAATAAAATTCTTATCAAAACATTTCATATATTCTACTTTAGAGACAACTGGTTCCAAATCAGTATTAAATACTTTCTCATATCCCCAATATTCTGGATTATCATTATTTATTTTTATAAGCAACAGATTCCCAACCCATGAACTTCCATCCTTTTTATTAACACCTAAATACAAATAGTCCGAAGAGCCATTTTTTCGTCCACTGCTATCCATATCTATCCCTTCACTAAACAGTCTGCCTGCAAAAGAATTTGCAAAATAAGGAATTTTCTGCGCTATATTAATAGTTTTTGGATAGTTTAAAGCAATTTTTCCTTCACTTGTAAGTTTAAGAACAAATATCTTTAAATCTTGTTCTACATCTCCTCTATAACTTGTTGGGCCAGAGGCAAATATAATATAATGATTACCACCATATTTTATATGTGCAGGTCCAGAATAAGTAAAACCTAAATCTTTATTACTAAATTCCCATAGGAATTTTGGGGTTGTTGGGTCTGTAATATCTAAAGCAAAATAAGATGATCTACCCACACAACTAGAACTTGCAGGATCAGAACATACGTCACTAGGTGGATGAACCACATCGCTTCCAGAAGCACCACATCCTCCGCCTAGCCTCATTCCTCCAATTAATATTGTTTTAGAACCCATTTCTATTATATAAGGAGGCATATCTACATAATATAAATGACAAGAAGGATAATCAGGATCAGCTAAATACCGCAAATAAGGCATTGCATTTTTAGGTATAAACGCCCATAATTCCTTTCCAAGTTCTACTGTTTGACATACCGCAGAACTATCATCACATAACTTTACTACCTGTCCTTTACTAAGACCATCAGCCCTTGTTTTACCCACCTTAAACGCATGTAACATACCATCATTAGAACCTGTAAAAATTACTCCATACTCACCATAATTTACAACAGCTGGAGTAGAATAAATTATATCACCTAATTTCCAAACTCCATTAGCCATCCTTCTAACTCTACAGCCACTAATATCTTCTCCTCTAATATATTTAATAATATTTTCTGCAACATCTCCAGAACTTGTAAGACAACTATCAACTTTAGATGAATCTTGATACAATAAATTTTGAAATTTAGTTTTATTAGCAACAGTAAATTCTGCCATCTCTGTATCTGTATATGCTCCATAAATTTTTCTATCATCTGCAGAAGTAAGCTCCAAAACTTTTCCTACATTGATCAAAGTTTTAATTTCTTCTAAAGCAGAATACGAACCAACCTGCACATCCGCACTACCGTTAGCACTACTGTTATAAACATTTATTGTAAGCTCACCTGTTTGATTATCCACACTAAAGCCTAAAATATTATCGCTTAAAACTGTTAAAATTTTATCTTGATCTGTATCTTCCCGAATATTTTGAGCCTCCTTGGTATTAAGGAACCAATAAGTAAATATATTCCCAATCCAATCTACCTTTTTACTCGTTCCATTTGCATCAAAAAATCTTTTCTGCGGATAAAAAACTGCCTGATGAATTAAAGCTCCTTGTTTTCTTTTCTCGGAAAGCACAGACACAGATGTACCAGAAGATGCTTCTTTTAAAATAGCCTGAATAAAAGCTGTAATTGTATCCTTAATTTCAGAAGCAGTTTTAGCATTAAAAAAAGTATCTGGTTCACCATTCCCGTCAGTATCCCAATCATAACTTGAAGGAGGTAAATTTGTACATGCACTCCCAGCGCCATTGCCACAGTCATCCATAAAACAAACATCAAAAGGATAGCCACTTTTATTCCCTGGCCATCTCTTATTCCCAGAAGTATCAAAAGATCCATACATAGCCACGTTTTTTAAAGAAAGTTCTCCTGTTCCTCCTAAAAACAATCCGAGAGAATATACCTTATTTACGTTGACATCTATGCCATTAGCTTGCCTTAAAACATCGGCATGAACTCTATACGCTGGTACTACAGGGTCTGCTGAATAATTTTCAAAATTAGTATTAATACTACATGTTCTTATGATAGGATTACCTCCCACATTCCATTGACCATCTGAGGCTAATATAATGAAATTTTTAGCACATGGCACAAATTCACAGTTCTGCTTATTCGCATCACAAACATACAAAGGATCTCTAAACAAATGACTACTATCTTTCATTAAAAATCCATTAGAATATCGATGATCATTATGTTGTTTAAAATAATCATAAGCTTCCCACATTGCTGGACTTGTAGCTGTATAACCACCAGGATTAATTGCATTAATATAACGAGTAAAATAAGTATAAGGATGATCAGTATCTGCTTCTCCACCATTAGGGTAATCTCCTATATATACTTTATCCGGATAAATATACGTACTATAAAATAACACCCCTAGCCTCGGCCTTGACTCTGGCTTTTCCTCTCTTAAACGTTGGACAAGACCATCTATTCTAGACGTGGGTACTTTTACTAATACTCCATAATTTGTTTTTAATGTACAGTAACTTCCTGTACACGCTAAATCAGGATCACAATCTTTATCTGTAACTCCTCCACAACTATCTGGCCTTCCCCCAGTAATAGCCCAGCGCAACAAATCTATTCTTGCCATTCTAGCAAAGTTAAGCTTACTTCCACTACATACTCCAGAAATACTTCTTCCACTAACGTAAGTACGTGCTGCCTGAGTAAAACTACAACTTTCAGGATCATTAGTCTCTTGCCATACCCCATCTATTTTTTTATAATTCTTAGTAGGGATAAAATATCCCTCATACGTCTCACTGCTATCATAAGCATTTCCATAAGCCAGCCAGGCCATACTTCCACTTTTATCAATTACAAATAATATATTGGGTTTTACAGAAGCACTTAAAAAAGGAGGAGTGGCACAATAATCTGACATTGTAGCCCATGTTAAAACAGGCATCAAAAACAATCCCAGACAACCAATGATTAATATTAATTTATTTATTTTAAACATTTAGCCCCTCCTTTTAATAAAGGCATATTATTACATGGTATACAAATATAAGAGTACGGTTTAAAGTCATCTATTAACACAAAAAAAATCTTTTTACCTATCCCAATACATTGCATTCCTTCTTTATTTGCTACTTTAAACCAATGTTTACCCCTATATACACTTTCACCTAGTACCTTAATAAAAACAGCCTTTTTATATTCATTTATTTTTAGTACCTTGCCCTCCAACAAAATTGCATCTTCCATACTAGAACATTCTCGAGCATAAGAGTTAATACCTGAAAAACAAACTATTCCTATCACAAACAAGCCTAAAAAAAACACATGTTTTATTTTCATTCTTACTCTCTCCTTTTTTACCGTCTTAAAAACACAATCTTCACTTAGATTATATTTTCTAAATAAACTATTTAACCCAAAATTCAACCCCATTTTCATGGAAAAATCGTGAAAATTGTGGAAACTTATGTCCAAACAATAAGGGCTAAAAATCTTCCATTTTTTTGTTTTACTCTAAAATAAATATTTCTTTTTTTTACTATTTTTTTAACCAAAAAAAGGCCCAACCCAGACCCAGAAGAAATATTATCATTAATATCATTAGACACAAAAAAATATCTTTTTTTGAATTTGCCAGTACGAATAAAAATTTTATTTTGAGAATATTTAAAAGCATTTTCTAAAAGTAAAAATAACATCAGCTTAATTTCTACCTTAAGAGCATTTATTTTAATTGGTTGTAAATGAATTTTTGTATTCTTGAAATATAAAGGAGTTAACTCCTTTATAATATCTGTTATAAGTTTAGCAACATCTATATTTTCTATACTATATTTCCCACTCTGAAACGTAGAAACTACTTGTAAAATTTGACGCAAATCTTTTTCCATAAAATCAATTGACTTTTGCATACACTCTATTGCTTCAATATCCTGATTTTCTTTTACTAAAATAAGATTTATTTTTTGGGCAGAAAGCCAGTTCCCAAATTTATGAGAAATAGACTGAAATAAAATTGTTAAAAATTCATCAAACTCTTCTTTTTGTAAGACATAAGAATAAAATAATTTAAAAAAAACATAACTTATAGCTATTGCCAACACGAGTTCCCATAACAACAAGTGAAAAAATAATCTTTTTAATATCTCTAAAATTTGTGCAGGAACAAATCCATAGAAAAATAACTCTGAATAAAAGGAAACACCAATACCTATAGACAATAAAAGAAGACACAATATTAAGACTAGACAAAAATTTAAAAGTATAGATTTCTCTGTTGTTATTTTAATTTGTATCCCCTTCCTTTATAAGTCTCTATAGAATTAGATGGTAAAATTTTTCTTAAATTTTTAATATAAGTTCTTAAAGTGTCTTCTCCAACTATCACATTATCCCAAACTAGTTTCATGATTTCTTCTTTTGAAACCAACTCCCCTCTTTTTAAACACAAAATCTTTAATATCTCCCAACATTTCTTACTAATTTTTATCTCTTTATTTTGCTTAAAAATCTGACCACTTTCAAGATCAACACATATATCATCGATCCAAACTTTTTTACCTTGGACTTGACTCTTAGAAAATCTTTTTAACAAAGATTTAATTCTAAGCTCTAATTCTAAAATTTCAAAAGGTTTAGTTAAATAATCATCAGCACCTTTATCAAAACATTCTTTTTTAGAAGAAATTTCATTTTTAGCAGTTAAAATAATTATAGGTAAATCATAAAAACTATCTTTTAAAATTGATAAAATTTTTTCTCCACTAACATAAGGAAGCATTAAATCTAAAATAACTAAATTTATATCTTTTAAATTTATTTTATCTATATTTCTTCCATCTTTAAACCATTTTACAATATAATGTTTAGATTCCAAATACTTTTTAACAGCAAGTCCTAAATATTCATCATCTTCTATTAAAAGAAGAGTTTTTTTACTTTGCATAAACTCTTTAACGTCCTCTTAAACAAATTAGATTATTCTTTTCTCCATTTACAATATTTTCCCCACCATCATAAAAAAATTTTGCTAATTATTTAATTTATTCCACCCCTAAAAATCTTTAATAATTCATCATAAATATTTTTTATAATTTTTTAACTTCCCAAGTTGTAATATTTTTATCTTTGCTATCAAATTTTATTCCAAAGCAGATAAATAGGTTTATTTTCTGCTAGATATTTTTGATAATATTTTTTGTCTTCTATTTGTTTGATTGGGTCTTCTTTACTATCTACTTTAAATTCTATAATCATATCTTTTAAAACAGAATAGAAATTTTTTAAAATATCCCTAGCTGTCCTTGCCTTGTCTTTATCCAATATATTATCCAAAATAGGCTTGTCATATTCATCTATCAACACTATTACCGAAGAATTATATTTAAAATAAGTATTTTCTATAAGCTCCTTAAAACAACTTTTATAAAATTCAAGATTTGAACATTCTACTTTAAGGTGCTTTATATTGGTTCTCAAAATATAGTTTATTTCTTCATAAATACTGTCTATTATAGAATAATCTCCACTACCAAAGGAGATTCTAATCACAGGATGAGGAGTAAAATCATATTTGTCATAAATGTATAGACCTTTGAAAAGCTCTTTGTTTCCTTCAAAAACCTCTTTTAATGTGCTTAAAAAAAGACTCTTACCAAATCTTCTAGGACGAGAAAGAAAAAAATAATTAGTACCTTCACTAATTAACTTGTAGATAAACTTAGTCTTATCCACATACACGTAATCTGCACTTCTAATCTTCTTAAAAGTCTGAATACCTATAGGTAGCTTTTGCATTGAGTGCCCCTTAATTTTTTGTCTTAATTTTTAGGTATAGTTAGAGTGAGGTTTGTGTCAACCACTAACAAAATTAAAAAAATACTTACTCCTCTAGACTAATAAATAAAAAAATCTTAACTAATTTAAAATAAAAATGTAATATAATCCCAAAAAAGGAGTTTTTTATGGAACAAAAAGATATTATTATCATAGGCGCAGGTCCAGCAGGTCTTTCTGCTGCTATATATACTGCAAGAGGTGGAGCAAGTACTCTTGTTTTAGGATGCAATCCAAAAGTAGCAGGAGAATATGTTATAGATAACTATTTTGGCTTTCCTAAGCCAATCACAGGTAAAGAACTCATTCAAAGAGGCATAGAACAAGCAAAAAAATTTGGCGCAGAAATTAAATGCGAAAAAGTACTTTCAATTCACTTTTCAAATCAAAACACCTTTCTAGTAAAAACAGAAACAAATCAGTATGAAAGTAAAGCCATTATTTTAGCTACAGGAGTAACCAGAGTAAGACCAGGAATTGATAATTTAAAGGATTATGAAGGTAAAGGTGTTTCTTATTGTGTTAGTTGTGATGGATTTTTCTATAAAAATAAAAAAGTAGCTGTATTAGGAGAAGGTGTGTTTGCTGCTAATCAAGCCTTAGAGTTAACAGAATATACAAAACAAATAACTATCTTTACCCAAGGGAAAAAACCTTCTTTTTCTCAAGAATTTGCAAAAAAGCTAGAAAGTTTTAAAATCCCTGTACGCAAAGACAAAATTATTTCTCTTAAGGGAAACAAAGGCCTAGAACAAATAGTTTTAGAAAATGGAGACATAGAACCATTAGATGGACTATTTATTGCTATGGGAGAAGCAAGTTCTTTAGACTTTGCTTATACCCTTGGTCTTACTAGAAAAGGAGTTTTTATTGAAGCTGATTTTGAACAAAAAACAAATATTCCAGGAGTATTTGCAGCAGGAGACTGTGTGGGGAGATTTTTACAAATAAGTGTTGCTGTAGGAGAAGGCGCAATTGCTGGTAAATCTGCACTAAATTATATAAAAACTCTTACTAAATCCTAAAAAACAAAGAGAGGGCTTTTGTCCTCTCTTTACTTTTCAAACTAACCTCATTTCCCCAAAACTCACCCTAGACTTTTACTTTATTTAAGCTTAATTTTTAATTTTTAAGGGAGGTTTAGGTGTTTTGGCAAAAAGGTATGTGGATTTTTATCTTTGGTGGAAGCGGAGCGCTAAGTAGATATTGGCTATCAGGATTAATTTATAAATTTGTAGGCCATAACTTTCCTTATGGAACTTTTATAGTAAATATAACTGGATGCTTTTTGTTTGGTTTAATCTTTGAAATGGCAGAACAAAGAATGTTAATCTCTCCTGAGATGAGAATTATTATTCTTACTGGATTTATGGGAGCTTTTACTACATTTTCATCTTTTATCTTTGAATGCGCTCAATTGTTTAAAGATGGACAATGGTTATTAGGTGGATGTAATCTTATTGGAGAAATAATGATAGGATTTCTTGGACTATATCTTGGTTATCTTTTAGCAAAACTTATTTAAAAGGGAATAATAATGGCCAACAATCAACTTTTAAAAATATATTTAGGAGAAAGTGATAAAATAGAAGGAATTCCAACTTATGAAAAATTAATTTCAATTGCCAGAAAAATGGGATTAAAAGGAGCTACTGCCTATCGAGGAATAATGGGATTTGGTAGCAATTCTTATATCCATAGTGCCAAAATATTAAGATTATCAGAAGATTTACCCATTATTATAGATATAATAGATGAAGAAACTAAAATAAATCTTTTTTTACAAAAAATAAAAAACCTTATTCATGAAGGCAGTATAGCAATAATAAACCTTGAAAATGCCTTTCATTATCCTCTGTTAGTAAAAGATGTAATGTCTTATCCTCCTATAACAATTCAAGAAAATAAAAAAATTACTAGAGCTTTAAAATTAATTATAAAAGAAAAAATAAAATTTCTTCCAGTAGTAAACACTAAAGAACAATTAACAGGGATATTAACTGGCAGTGATATTTTAAAAAATCTTCAAATAGATATAGATTTAAATTTAAAAAACCATAATTTCACGCAAACAGTTTTAAAACAAATTAAAAAAGATATTAATGTACATCAAGTTATGACATCTAAACCAATTTCAATAAACCCAGAATGTAAGATAATAGAATGTGCTAAAATTCTAAATCAAAAACAAATAAAAAGGATGCCTGTTATAGATACAAATAATAAAGTAGTTGGAGTTATTTCCCGTACAGATATTCTCTATGCTCTTACTAATGAAGGCCCATCTAAAGCTCTAGAAACTAAACAAAAAGGATTTTTAGCTAAAGAAATTCTATGCAAAAACGTTCCTATTATAGAAGTAAATACTCCTCTTCATGAGATTATCCCCTTAGTGCTTGAGCATCCTCTTCAAATGGCGATTTGCGTGAACAATAATAAAAAAGTAAAAGGTCTCATTTTTGATTCAGATATAACAAAATATTTTCTTCAAAAAAATGATCTCAGTTTTTGGGATAAATTAAAAGATTTCTTTAGTACAGAATCAATAGAATTAAAAAAACTTTTACACGAAAATTTTTACTATATCCAACCAGAAGAAAATATTTATAGTATTTTAAAAAAAATGAAATTATGGAAAGTCAAAAGGCTCCCTGTCATTAATCAGAACAAAGAGCCTTTAGGAGTTGTGGAACGAGATTCTCTCTTAAACGTAATTTTAAATTTATAATTTATTTTATAAAGTTAAAATTATACTCTATATTAATATCTTTTTTTTATTATTTTTAAATTTTCAAATTATTTTTTCCATATCCTTATTAAATTAAATTCTATTGCTCTAATTTTAAAGCCGCTTGCACAACCTTTTGCATTTCTTTTGCAGGTTCCCTATCTTGATGAGTTTTTATATAAACATATCCTTCCTCACCAGAACGAACAACTTCTGGGTCCAAAGGTATTTTAGCTAAAAACGGAACACCCATCTCTTTTGCCAAACCTTCTCCACCACCAGAAGAAAATACGTCTGTTCTTTCCCCACACTTAGGGCAAACAAATCCACTCATATTCTCTACAATACCTAAAACAGGATTTCCCAACTGGGCACAAAAAGTAACAGATCTCCTCACATCATCTACTGCCACACCTTGAGGAGTTGTTACTATGATTGCTTTAGCCTCACTTCCAAGAAGCTGCAACACGCTCAAAGGTTCATCTCCTGTTCCGGGAGGACAATCTACAATAAGATAATCTAAATCTCCCCAAGCAACATCTTCTAGGAACTGTCTAATAAGTCCCATCTTAACAGGTCCACGCCAAATCACAGCCTCTTTCTCTGAAGGAATAAGAAAACCCAAAGACATCACAAAAAGATTTTTATTCCAAGGAACAGGCTCCATATAATTTTTTTCCATATGAGGCTTTTCTTTTTTTAAACTAAGAAGTCTTGGTATAGATGGGCCATGCACGTCTACATCCAATAAACCCACTTTTTTCCCTTGCAAAGCAAGACCTACTGCCAAATTAACAGCCACAGTACTTTTACCCACACCACCTTTTCCAGACAAAACAACCAGTTTATGCTTAATACGACTAACAGTTTTTTTAAGTTTTTCCTCTGGACAACTTGCCTCATCTTGAACTGAACAACTTCCTTGTTTAGAACAACCAGAACATTTATTTTCTGCCACTGTTTCCTCCTAAATTAATTTTTATTTTTATACTCAAAACTCAAAAAATATTTTTCAAAATTATTTTCTTTAAGCTAAAAAAACCCTCTCCACTTTTATCTAAAAATTATTCTTACTTTTAAGATCAATTACACTTTTAATACATTCTGAAAGAGGAACTTCTATTTTTTCTCCTGTTCTCCTTATTTTTATCTCTGCAACTCCTTTTGCCAAGCCCTTTGCACCAATTATTATTTGAATAGGGACACCAATTAAATCTGCATCTTTAAATTTAAAACCAGGCCTTTCGTCTCTATCATCATATAAACAATCAATTCTACTTTTTTTCAACTCTACATATAACTTATTTGCCGCATCTAATACTTTATTATCTTTAGGATTTAATACTATAAGCAAACACTCAAACGGAGCAATTGGCAAAGGAAAAATAATACCATTTTCATCATGATTTTGTTCAATACAAGCAGCAAGAACTCGACTTACTCCTATACCATAACATCCCATAACCAATGGCTTTTCTTTTCCATTTTCATCTAGAAAAGTTGCTCCCATGGCTTTACTATATTTTGTACCTAATTTAAAAATATGTCCAACTTCTATACCTTTTGTTAAAGATATTTTACCTCCACATTTTGGACAATTATCATCTACAGTAATATTACGCAGATCATAATAATCTTTTATATTAACATCTCTTTTTAAATCACAGTGAATAAAATGAGTATCTTTTTTGTTAGCTCCTATTACGTAATCTGTATCAAATTGCAACTCTTGATCTGCATAAATTTCTTCTATGTTTAAACCAACAGGACCAGCAAAACCAACAGGAGCTCCAGAATATTTTTCAACCTCTTCTTTTGTTGCCAGTCTAACCTCAGTGGCTTTTAATTTATTTTTTAATTTAACTTCGTTAAGTTCTCTATCTCCTCTAATCAGAATAGCAACAACTTTACCATCTATATTATAAAGTAAAGTTTTAACAATTTTATGAGGAAAAATATTTAAAAATTTTGCTACTTCTTCTACTGTATGTTTATTTGGAGTATTAACTTCTTCTAATGGAGGACAATCTATTTTTCTCTGCTCTACTTCATTATATAACACTTCTGCTTTTTCCAAATTAGCAGCATAATCACACTCTTCACAAACAACAATAGTATCCTCACCTGTATCTGCAAGAACCATAAACTCATGAGAATATGTACCGCCAATTTGTCCAGTATCTGCTTCTACAGCTCTAAACTTTAAGCCAAGTCTTGTAAAAATACTTTTATAAGCTTCGTACATATTTTCATAACTACTAATCGCTCCCTTATCATCTTTATCAAAAGAATACCCATCTTTCATAATAAATTCTCTTCCTCGCATAAGCCCAAAGCGAGGTCTTATCTCATCTCTAAACTTAGTTTGAATTTGATAAAGATTGAGAGGTAATTGGCGATAAGATTTTACTTCTCCTTTTATAAGATTTGTAACCACTTCCTCGTGAGTTGGTCCAAGACAATAATCCCGATCATGTCTATCTTTAAATCTTAAAAGTTCTTTGCCGTATGCATCCCAACGTCCAGATTGCTTCCATAACTCTGCTGGTTGTACTCCTGGCATTAAAATTTCTACTGCTCCAAATCTCTCCATTTCTTCTCTAATAATTTGAGAAATTTTTTGTAAGCACCTTAAAGCCAAGGGCAAATAAGTATATATGCCAGCTGTCAGCTTTCTTATCATACCAGCCCTAAGCAAAAGCTTATGGCTAATTACCTCTGCATCTGCTGGATCTTCCTTTAAAGTTGGGATATAATATCTAGACCAACGCATTTTTCCTCCTTAATAAATCATCAACATATTCTAGGAAGCTGCTCACCTTCTAACATATCTAACAAACGCTGCCCTCCAAGGCCAGTCTTTAATACAACTTTACCAGGATGCTCATCTTTTACTAAGCCAATTACTCTTGCCTCTTGAGTAAGAGGATCTTCTCTTAAAATATCTAAGACTTTATCTTGATATTTTTCAGGCAAAATAACAATAAATTTACCTTCATTGGCTAAATACAAGGGATCTAATCCCAAAAAAGAACATCCTCCTTTTACCTCTTCTCTAATTGGAATAAAATCCTCTTCAATAAAACACTCTACATTAGACTGCTTGGCTATTTCATTTAAAGTTGTAGCCAAGCCACCTCTTGTAGGATCTCTTAAAACGTGAATTTCTGGAATCTCTTTAAGTAATTTTTCTATTATTAAATTTAATGCCGCTGAATCACTTTTTATTTCTGTATCAAAGGAAATACCTTTTTGCTTAGATAATATTGTAAGACCATGATCTCCAATAGTACCACTTACAATAATTATATCTCCAACTTTAGCTCTATTACCTGCAGGAGCTGGATTTACTAATACTTCTCCAATACCTGTGGTATTAATAAAAATTTTATCTACCGCACCCTTTGGCACAACTTTAGTATCACCAGTTACAATAAATACTTCCGCATGTTTTGCTGCCTGCGCCATAGAAGACACAATCCTTTCCAATAACTCAATCTCCAAACCTTCTTCTAAAATAAAACCACAGCTCAAAAACCTTGGCTTTGCACCTAACATAGCAACATCATTCACTGTGCCATGAACAGCCAGCGAGCCTATGTCTCCTCCTGGGAAAATAATAGGATCTACAGTATAAGAATCTGTACTCATAGCCAAAGGAGCTTTGATATTATCTAAAAAAGCAGCATCGTCTAATTTATCCAAATAAGGATTGCTCAAATGCTTTACAAAAATATCTTTTATTAATCTATGAGAAGCCTTTCCTCCACTTCCATAATCTAATAATAATTTAGACATCTATAAACTCCTAGTTTATATTTCCTTATAACGAGTATTTATAATAAGCTGCACAAGAACCTTCTGTAGAAACCATACACGGCCCAACAGGACTCTGAGGAGTGCATACTTTTTTAAATAAAGGACATTCATCTGGGCGTATAATACCTTTTAATACATCACCACATCTACATCCCTTAATAGGAGGAACATCTGGAAGCTCTTCTATTGAAAACAACTTTCTAGCATCAAACTGAGCAAACTCCTCTCTAATTTTAAGGCCACTATTTGGAATTTCTCCTATACCTCTCCACAAAGCACCACATGGCTCAAATACCTTATCCATCATAGCCAAGGCATTTAAATTCCCTTGATCTTTTACTACTCGCTTATAATTATTTATAGCTTCAGGTTTTTCTTCATTAGCCATCTTTACCATCAAATAAATTGCTTGCAAAATATCTAAAGGCTCAAAACCACCTATTACAGAAGGAATACCATAATTTTTAGCTAAAAATTTATATGGCTCAAGACCAATAATAGCAGATACATGCCCAGGAAGTAAAAAACCTTCTACTTTTAAACTCTTATCACTAACTAATGCTTCTAATGCTGGTGGAACAAGTTTATGCAGGCATAAAACAGAAAAGTTTGTAATCCCTTGTTCCTTGGCTAGATTTAAAGTAGCTGCCACAGTAGGAGCTGTAGTCTCAAAACCTATGCCTAAAAATACTACTTTTTCTTTAGGATTTTCTATAGCTAACTTTAAAGCATCAAAAGGTGAGTAGACTATTTTTATTCTTGCTCCCTCTGCCTGCAAGTCTTTTAATGTTTTCTTGTCAGGCCCAGGCACGCGCATTAAGTCGCCAAAAGTAGCTAAAATTACATCTTTTTGCGCTAATTCTAAAAAAGCAGCTACTTCCCGCTCGTGGGTCACACACACAGGGCATCCAGGCCCAGATACATGTATTAATTCCTCAGGAAACAAAGACCTAAGGCCAGATTGAAAAATAGCTACTGTGTGAGTCCCACACACTTCCATAAACCTAAACGGACCTTTTAACTCATTTTTAAGCTGAGTTAAAACTTCCTCACAAAGCCTAGGATTTTTAAACTGATTAAGTAAGTTCAATTCCAAGCCCCTTTTCAAAAAGTTTTAAAGTTTCTAAAGCTTCATCCTTATCCAACTTTCTAATTGCAAAGCCAGCATGGACTATAACATAGTCCCCAATTTTAGGTTGTTCGTCAATAATATCCAACCTTACTTGGTTTTTTACTCCTCCTACTTCTACTTCTGCCACCTGACCATCTATTGATTTTACCTCCATCGGCACTGCCAAACACATATCTGCCTCCTCACTTAAAAATTATAAGTTTATTTTCAATATGTTTTAACATAAATATAATTAAAACCAACTAAAATCGACATTCTTTTACTTTAAATCCCATTCTGTTCCTAGCGGAGTATCTTTTATTTCTATGCCCATTTTATCTAATTCTTCTCTTAAAGCATCTGCTTGTGTAAAATCCTTATTTTTTCTTGCCTGTTCACGTGAAGATATCAATTCTTCTACTTTTGCTAAATCAATATTCTTACGTTTAAGTTGAATTGTTTTTAATTCATTTAAAAATATATCTGGTTTCAAATATAATATGCCTAATATATCTTTTACCTTTTCAAAAAAATCTTTTGCCACTTCTAACATCTCTTTTGTTTGAACTGATTTGCGATAATTTTTATCGCTTAAAATTCTATTTAATATTCTTACTACATTAAAAAGAAATCCCAAACCTTTTGCAGTATTTAAATCATCATCTAATGCTTTAAAAAAATTCTCTCTATTAGAATTAAATTCTTGAATTAAATCTTGTTTTAATGTTATATTTTTCCATTTTTTAATTTCTAAAGAACTATTTATATCTTTTAGTGTTTTATATATCTTTTTAAGTGCCTTTTCTGACTCCTCTAAAGCTTCTACATTATAATCTAAAGGACTTTTATAATGCTTAGTTAAAAGGAAAAAACGCAAAACCTCTGGATGATAATTATTTAAAATATCTCGAATAGTAATAAAATTCCCCAAAGATTTAGACATCTTTTCTGAATTTACTTGCACAAAACCATTATGAACCCAATATTTAACAAAAGTAGTTCCATAAGCAGCTTCACTCTGAGCCCTTTCATTCTCATGATGAGGAAAAATTAAATCTTGTCCTCCTCCATGGATATCAAAAGGAATACCTAGATACTTTTTACTCATTGCAGAACATTCTAAATGCCAGCCAGGTCTTCCTTTTCCCCATGGACTATCCCAACTAGGTTCTCCTGGCTTTGCACTTTTCCATAACACAAAATCCAATGGATCTTCTTTTTTTTCTTCAGGCGCTATTCTAGCACCTGCCTGCAATTCCTCTATATTTCTCCCTGAAAGAGCACCATAAGAAGAAAATTTTCTAACCCTAAAATAGACATCTCCATTATCTGCAAGATAAGCATATCCCTTATCCAATAAAATTTTTGTTAATTCTATCATTTCTTCTATATGCTCTGTTGCTTTTGGTTCAATATCTGCCCGTAAAATATTTAAGGCATCCATATCTTTATAAAATGCATCAATATATTTTGCTGCTAATTCTTCACAGCTAATTCCTTCCTCATTTGCCCGTTTAATAATTTTATCATCTATATCTGTAAAATTGCGAACAAACTTAACATCATATCCTAAAAACCTTAAATATCTAATCAAAACATCAAATACCACTGCGCTTCTTGCATGTCCTATATGGCAATAATCATAAGCTGTTATTCCACATACATAAACACCAAGTTTTTTATCTTTAAGGGGCTTTATTTCTTCTTTTTTCCTTGAAAAAGAATTATAAATTAACATCTAAATCTCCTCATCTACTTATCTTTAAAAAAACACTTCTAAAAATTATCTTCTTCAAATTCAAAATAACCACTTACTATCACAACAGCCTTAATACCTTCCTTTCTCCCTGTAAATCCAAGACCTTCTTCCGTTGTAGCTTTTAAACCTACTCTTTCTATAGGAAGGCCTATGAGATTGGCAATATTTTTTTGTATTTGCTTTTTAAATGGACTAATCTTAGGAACTTGAGCGATAATAGTAATATCTATATGAGTAAAATGAAAGCCTTTTTTTTCAGCCAGCAACAATACCTCTGACACAAAAATAGAACTTGGTAGGTTAGCATTATCCTTGTCTGAATCTGGAAACAGTTCTCCAATATCCCCTTCCCCTAAGCATCCTAAAATCGCATCTACTAAAGCATGAAAAACTACGTCACCGTCTGAATGGGCAACTACCTTTATTTTATTGCTAATAGGAATACCCCCTAAAATTAAGGGTTTATCTCCACCATATTTATGCACATCATAACCAAATCCAGTAATAAAAACTTTTTGTTTAGGTATGGCCAACATTTTAAGGTCTTCTTTAGTTGTTATTTTTATATTTTGTTCTTCTCCATTAACTACACACACAGAATGACCTATTTCTTCTACTAAACTGGCATCATCTGTTCCTACTATCTCCTTATCTCGTGCATGATCGTGAGCTTTTTTTAATAATTCAAAAGAAAAGAGTTGAGGAGTTTGTACCGAACGAAGATAACAACGCTTTAGGGTTGTGATAACTTTTCCATATTGATCAACTTGTTTAATTGTATCTTTGACCTGAAGGGCAGGAATAACACCTTCATCATTCTCAAGAGAAATATATTTTTCTAAAATACGGTCAACTAATACAGAAGAAAAAAAAGGTCTTGCCGCGTCATGCACAAAAACATGAGAACATTCTCTAGGTAAACATTGAAGCCCATTATAAACAGACTCCTGTCTAAGTTCTCCTCCTTTAGCTAAAACTATAGGAATTTTTAAATTAAGACGAGAATCAAAAGAAACAAGTAGCGTTTGAACTAGCTCAAAGTCTTCTTCTGATACTACTAAAACTATGCCTTGTATAAGAGGTATTGAGGAAAACTTTACTAAGGAATGAACAAATAAAGGAAAACCTTTATATTCCAAAAACTGTTTTTTTTGTTTTATTCCAGTTTTTCTTAATCTAGAACTTCGACCAGCAGCAAGGACTATAGACCACAAATTATTAATAGAGGGCACCCTTGTCTTCCTTTATTATAAAAAAATCTGGAGTTGGACATAAGCCGGGTTCTGTTCCTGAATCCAGGTGGCTACCATTACTCTAGGACAAGGATTACTCCCTGCCTCTAGCGGCCTACCCGAAGGCATCGGCCGGGCCAGCCTAAAAGCGCCTTCCTATTTGGCCTTGCTCCAGACGGGGTTTACCTAGCCTGTCATGTCACCATGACAGCTGGTGGGCTCTTACCCCACCCTTTCACCCTTACCGAGCACCTAAAAGGGAAAAGATAAATTTTCTTATTTAATAAACTTTTCTGTGCCCTTTTAGGTGCTCGGCGGTCTCCTTTCTGTGGCACTTTCCTGAGGTCGCCCTCACTGGGTGTTACCCAGCGTCTTGCCCTACGGAGCCCGGACTTTCCTCCTCTATCAAAAAATAGAGGCGGTAGCCTGTCCAACTCCAGTTAAACATTATTTTAAGACCTTATAGTCTATTAGACAAGAGAAAAAATAAGACAAATAATTCTCTAACAAAAATTAAATATTTTAATCTACAATAAAAAGATTAAAAAAATTTATTCTGCTTCTGTTTTATTATAGAATTCTTCCCAATAAATTAAACGCTGACAATTAGGACAATTTAAAATTTGCTCACCTTTTTGCAATTCAACAAAAGTTTGAGGAGGAATGCTAATATAACAGCCCATACACACTCCATTACTAACAGCTACAACCACAGGTTGACTTAATCTTTCTCGAATAAAATTATATCTCGCCAAAATAGGAGCAGGAATAGAAGCACAAGAGGCCTCTCTTTCTTTTTCTAATTCTTCTATTTTCTTTTCAATATCTTTTAATTCACTTTCAGACTGATTCTCAAGTTCTTTAATCTTATTATCTAATTCTTCTATTTCCCCTAAAAGCTCATCATAATCTTTTTGATGCAAATTTATATCTTCTAGCAAACTAGTAAGTTCTTCTTGTTTTGTTCTATTAAGACGTTCAAAATTATCCAATTCTCTCATCATTGCCTGATATTCCTTGGAATTTGAAATCATCATTAACTTATTTTTTACTTTTTTTATTTTACTATCATTGTCTTCTATTTCAAACTCTAATCTCTTTTTTTGGTCATTCAAAATATTTAATTTATCTTCTAGCTCTAATTTTTTATTGTCTAAATTAGATAAATTTTCTTTAAGTTCATTTAATTCTTTAGGAAGAATATCTAATTTTTCCTTATATGAGATTAACTTATTATCAATATCCTGCAACAAAACAAGTTTTTTAATTTGTTCAAGATACATTTAGTCCTCCTCTTAAAAATTA
The DNA here is from genome assembly GCF_900104045.1 of Desulfonauticus submarinus. NCBI lineage: Bacteria > Pseudomonadati > Thermodesulfobacteriota > Desulfovibrionia > Desulfovibrionales > Desulfonauticaceae > Desulfonauticus > Desulfonauticus submarinus. Next base: position 47,019 of record NZ_FNIN01000001.1, on the reverse strand, counting down.
TAAATAACAAAATGGGTCTTTACTTTGAATAAAAATAAAATCTACCTCTTTTATATTTTTAGCAATATCTTTATAAAAATATTGCATCATCATTTCTTCCAAAATAAAATGGCCAACATCTAAAACAAATCCCTGAAAACCTACTTCCAAAGCCTCATGATATTTAAAATCACCTGTAATAAAGACATCAACTCCTAACTTAAAAGCCTTTTCTGCCAAAGAAGCTCCAGAACCAGGACAATAGGCAACGTGTTTTATATTGGAAGGAGCTTTACCTATAGCTCTTAAAATATCTATTCCTAAGATAGATTTTACTTTATGAATAAAATCCACTGTTTTTATTCTAGCAGAAAATTCACCTCTTAATCCAAAGCCAACGGTTCCTTTTTCATCTACATCTAAAAAAGAATCTATTACTCTTAAATTTTGTAAACCAAGCTCCTTAGCAAACCAAGAAACAGGACCTTTAGAATTCGCATCTAAAGAAGTGTGAGCAGAATATAAAAACATGCCAGAACTTAAAACTTTCTTTAAAACATAAAAATATTCATTTTTTTTGTTAGGAAACTCAGGATGCAAAGCAAGAGGATGATGGGTTAAAAGAAAGTTGGCTCCCCAGTCTAAGGCTTTATTTACAGCACTTAAAGAAGGTTCTAAAGAAATAGCTACTTTTTGGATATCTTCCTTTTCACCTAACACCAAAAGACCGCTTTTATCCCACGATGCTGCAAAGTTTAAAGGAGCATATTTCTCAATAATGTCTATTAATTCCCAAACATCCATATTACAAATAAAAAAGGTGCTTTCCTTCTTTTTAGGAAAGCACCTTTTTAAAATTATTTCCTACTATTGATTTAACTAGAGATAATAGCTTGTTCAATTTTTCTCCTCAAAACATAAGTGGTGGGCCTACCAGGATTCGAACCTGGGACCGTCCGGTTATGAGCCGGGAGCTCTGCCAACTGAGCTATAGGCCCACGAGGTAAACAACTGTCTTTATATATGGATAAATAAATTGTCAAGGAAAAATACCGACAAAAACTTAAACTCAATAGCACCTAATATGCTTCTTAATCTAGCCATAATAAGAAAATCTATCTCCAGTCTTCTAAAATAGTTAATGTTTTAAAAAAATGATCCCTTATAAATTCAAAAATCAAATTAAATAAAAGAACCATTGTATAATTCTAGGCTTTTCTTGACCACAGTCATACGTAGGTGTATAGACTTTAAAACAAGTTAAGACTTATTGGGAAAAGTAACTAAGGAGGAGAACATGTTTGGCATTGGTATTCCAGAACTTATCATTATTTTAGTTATTGTGCTTATAATATTCGGAGCAAATAAATTGCCAGAAATTGGAGCGGGCATGGGAAAAGCAATTAAAAATTTTAAAAAAGCAACTTCTGAACCAGATGAGATAGAAGTCTCTCCTCCCAAAGAATCTGTTACTTCTAAAGAACAAGAAAAAGAAAATTCTAAACAATAATATTTTCTATGATAAAGATAAATAAAAACAGGGCTAGGGGCTTAAAAGCCTAGCCCTGTTTTTATCTCTATATTTTTAAAAAATTTACTCACACTTTCCAATCCACTTACCACTTACCTCAGTAGTAAAAGACATACCTCCATATTGCGTCACATATTTACCATTTAAAGTATCTCCACTATAAGTAATTTCACTAGTCATTGTCATTTTTACTCCGTTGTCATCACACTCCATTTTCCAATGTACTGTATTGCCAGAGACAGATTGATCGGTTATTTTACAATGTTCATTTTTCTTTTCTATACCTTGCTTAGGTATATAGTTATCTTTTGTTAAACAAACAGTATAACTACCACTAGGCATACTAAAAGGAAGACCTTTAGCTATTACCTTTGTCTTAATTTTCCACTGCCCTTCTTTTAAATCAGGACCTGATGAACCACATCCTATTAACAATCCCAACATACAACACACTGCCAACAATTTTTTCATTATTTTAAACCTCCTTAACTTATTTACATTTTTCTCAATGATGTGCATCTTCTTCCATATCTACTTTATGGCACACTTTACAATTATTCTTTGCCCCAATACTAACCCTCATCTTCTGGTATTGAATAGGTTGAATATTATCTCTATCTTTACCATAAGCATTCATAGCAGGGTAAATAGCATGAGGAGAATTATGACAAGAAGCGCACATAAGTCCCTCTGTTGCGTCTAATGAATTTCTGTATAGTTCCCCTCCATCCTTAGTCCACATATTAAAGCTAGATCTACCTACATGTTTTGCATCGTTATGGCAACTCTCACATGTTGGCTCATTTTCCCAGGGTACTCTAGCTACAATTTGCTTAAAATTACTTACCGTTCGAGGAGTTAACGGTGTAATCAATTTTTGTACAGGTTTACCTTTTTTCAATTCATACTTTAACAAACTCAAAGCATGATCCTCAATATATCCATGACAATCTATACAACTTAACCCCCTTGCCTGATGCACTCCCCGTAAACAACCTGTTGGTCCTGTTGCAGAAGCTGGATGACACATAGAACAAGCATCTGCTCCTCTCCCACTTAAATAACTAGCATGCCAGCCATGCAATGCAGCAGACATACTTGGAATTCCTGGCTTACCTTTAGCACCTACAACAGGATCAGGATGACATGACTGACATAAAACAGGCCGTCCTTTTTTGGCATTTTCCAATAAGTTTGTTCTATTTATTCTATCATGAACCTTTAACACATCTTCTGCTGTAATATCTGAAATACCAGCAACTCCTCCCACTTTCCAAGGACCTCCATGACAATTTTTACAACCCATTTCAGTAGAAGTAGGAAGAACTGCCTTTGTAGAGGCCAAAACTTTTCCTGTAAGATTATCTACAGCCTCAACACTAACTAAAGGATAGGGATTAAACCCACCACTCTCTGGATAAGGAACTACAGGAATCAAATCAGCAACGAATAAATTTTTCTCTTCTTCTAATTTCATCTTTCCAAAAACCCTATTCCCAGACAAGCCAACCCCAGGTTTTAAATCTTTGCCAAAAATACTTTTAATATTAGCCCACAATTTAATCTTATTTTCTGGATGCAAAAAATCCTTTTCTACTTTATAGCAAATAGTAATACCTTCTGTTATTATTTCTGGAGTTTCTCCCCTTTTTAATAACTGAGCATACAGATCATTTGCTGGAGGCAAGATAACCCAAAAAGAAGAACAGTCTGAAATACAATGCATTCCCATATTATTCCATGCCAAAAGAACATACTCATCTTTCTCAATATTAAAAGTAGGCATACTAAATTTGAGATTAGGTGGGGTATAAGAAATAGTATCTAAACCTTTCTTTCCTTGTAACTCGTAAATAATATATTTTGCCAGCGCTTGTTTTTCTTTTGCAGTGCCAACAAAAGGTGGCATATATTTTAGAATTTTTCCTTGTCCTGAAAGTTGAGCTTCTAGACCTCTTACATCATATTTTTTTGTTAATCGTAAAATATCCCGTAACCAACCTCCTATAGAGTGACATGATAAACATTCTAAATTAAAAATCTCTTTTCCAGCCTTAAGCTCATTTTCAGGAACAATCTCTTTAATTCTACTCCACTTAGCTACTTTTAATAAACCTTTTTCATTTATTTTTTGAACTTGTTCTGGCTTGATAGAATTAGAGTACATATAGTTATAGATAACAAAAGGTTTCCTTGCCCCCTCTCTTAAAAATTCAAAAGAACCAAAATATAAAATACCAAAAATTAAAAGAATAAATGAAATTAGTCTTTTAAAATTTATATCTAATTTTAACAGCATGAATAAACCTAAAAACATTAAAACTGGCGTTAAATAAATAAAAGTTTTTAAATACACCTGATAAAAAGGAGTCATCTTAAATATATACGTTTTAATCAAAGGAGATAAAATATTATAATACCATAATCCAAAGAAAAAAGTCAAAATTAAACAAATGTTAAGATATTTTACATAAAATTTTATAATAGCATTTCTATCTTTTTCATCTTTTATAAAACATGCTGTAACCAATCCAAACAAGGCAGCCACAGAAAAAGCTAAAAAGGTTCTAAAAAATAATGAAGGTAAAAAAGAAGGGTTAAAATAACCATCCCAGACATTACCAGTCACAATCCATTTACCAGGGGTTAACATAAAATCAATAATGCCTGTAATAATAAACAAAGACCCCCAGGCAAAGGCAAAATAAAGCCACCCAATAATAGTATGATTTTTAGGGCTTAAACGTTCAAACCCATAATAATAAAGTAATAAAGCAACTATTTCTCCTAAAAAGAACAACCACTCTATAGCCCAGAGAAACACAAAATTATGGATTAAAACAGATGTTGCTTGAGGTTGAATAAGGGAAATATTAAACCATATACCAACTCCAGTTACTCCACCAGCAACCATACTAACTAAAAGAAAAAATAATGAATGTTTTTTAAGATATTCTAATAGTCCTTTAGAATTTAAAGACCTTGCTTTCTGTTCTGTTAAAACAAGAAATAAACCACCTCCTACTGCAAAATGAGCAATATATACATGAAAAATTGCCAAAAGAGCAATAGTAAGCCCTCCACCCCAAAAAGTTAGTTCCCAAACTGGATATTGCATGACTACACCTCTCTATTTGGCTTGAGGTATAAACGAATCATATAACCAATAAGACCTAAGGTTAAAACAAAGAACAAAATAAATAAAATAAAAGGTAAATAGTTGGTTTTTAAGGGTAAAGATGCTGGATTAAAATATTCCTTTAAATATTCTCTCCTCACCCAATCCCGCACTAAAACCATACAAGTTATCAATAAAAATACAGAAGTTATTGTTGGTTTCAATTGTTTTCTTTTGGAAAAAAACAATGCAAAAAAGATCAAAACCATAGCTAAACTAAAGAATAAAGTTGCCCAAATATTTTTTCCTAAAAACGAAAGCATCACTCGTTCTGGCAAAGATACAATAAACCACAATCCAACAAAAAGTTGAACAATGGTTGCATTAAAAAACCACCTCAATCCCTTTTCTACAATCTCTTTATTGTGTTTTTTAAAAGACGCGTAAAAACTTAAGCTCAAACCTCCAATTGCTACAGAAGCAATTAAAAAATGAAAATATCTGGGAAATAAAGTGGGATCTTTTAAATGCAAAATACTACCTATTTTATTTTTACTAAAAACATACCAATCTGTTGGATTTAACATTAAAGTCATATTGTTCACAAATAAGAAGGCTACAAATAAAACACAAATTAAAACTAGGAACAATATTACCTTTCTATTTGATATAGATAAGGTACTAAATTTAAAATCATAGTAATATGTTAGATAATAAGTTAGTATTAAAATAAAAATTATACTAATCCAAAAATTACCCATTAACACTGAGGATGTATATAAAAATTGACCATATAAAACTTGTAAAAATAATAATGGAGCAACTCCAAAATTAATTGTAAAAGCCAAAAAAGTCGGCATTTTAGTCCTTGTAAAGTTAGGTACAGACAGATACGACTTACTTTCCTCACTAAGAGTAATAATAAGCCAACCAACAAAAATATTCATTACAATTAAATGTAAAATAAAGGTTAAAATAAGAAAAAATTGAAACCACCCAAAAGAAACCTGGAGAAAATCTGGCGTGGGGATAAGACTAGCCATTTTCCCCTCCTTTAAAGTTAGGGGTTAATAAGACTTATTAAAAATTTACTTTATTTAACACTTAATACCCTTCATCCCAGGTATTATAATGAACATTATTAATATCAAATCTGTCCTCAGGTTCTTTATATTCATCTGGATAACCTATTGGTATTAAGGCCACAGGAACTACATAATCTGGCAACTTAAAAAGTTTCTTAAACCCATCTACCCGTTCTGGTACTGGATATATACCAGTCCATACTGCTCCTAAACCAATGGCATGGGCAGCTAAAAGTAGATTTTGAATAGCAGCACTAATATCTTGGACCCAAAAATTAGAATTTTTAACTTTATGTAGATTAGCACAAACCAAAATATTTAAAGGAGCCTCTGGAGACATTGCAGCATATGGATTGAGTTTAGGAACTTTTTTAAGCAACTCTTCTGCATCTACAATAATAAAGTGCCATGGTTGTGCATTATCTGCAGAAGGAGCAGCCATTGCTGCTCGCAATAATTTTTCTAACATATCTCTAGAAATAGGAGTCTTTTTAAACTTGCGAATACTTCTTCTCGTAAGAATTGCTTCTAATGCTTCCATATATTATCCTCTTATCCTCATTGTTCAATAATTTTAAATTCATCTCTTCTATTTTTTGCCCAAGCAGTTTCATTATGTGCTGGATCTAAAGGATATTCTTCTCCATAACTTACAATTTGCATTCTATTGGCATTAATACCTAACAAGATAAGAAATTCATAAGCAGCTCTAGCTCGTTTCTCTCCCAAAGCCAGATTATATTCCTCTGTACCTCTTTCATCACAATGACCTTCTATAACTATTTTCAACTTTGGATACATTTTCAAAATTTTTGCCTTTTCTTGTAAAATTTTTCGTGCTTCTGGCTTTAATTCATAAGAATCAAAATCAAAATAAATTCTCTCTCCAAGAACCTTTTTTACATCTATTTTTTCCTTTACATTATTTTGCTGTAAATTCTGTGCTTTTAACTTTACTTTCTGCTCCTTACTTTCTCTTAAGGCTTCTAATCCTTTATACTTTTGTTGCTGTTCTACCTTTTGTTTAACTTCTGAAGATTGATGAGGAGCTGCTATTTTCTTTTTGGCACAACTTACCAAAAAACATAAAGAACAAACTACTATTACACCTAAAATAAATTTACTTATTTTCATAAATTCCTCCTCAAATTTTTATTCTAAAATTTAAAAGCTAATGTGCTTTGACCCAACTCCAAGCAGGTGAAAAAACTTCTATTCCTTTTGTTGGGATCAAATAAGGACCATCTCCATTAATAGTTGTATAATAAAGTTTATACTTCCCATCTCTATTAGAAACAAAAACAACAAAATAACCATCTAAAGACACAAAAGGTTCTTCGTCATTACCAGGGCCAAAAGTAATTTGTTTTTCTATATCATATAGTAAATCATAAACAAAAATTCTATGTCCTGTTGGCGTAAGCCTACTAAACACCACCAGTCTACCATCAGGACTTATCACAGCACTAGTATTATATTTGCCATCATAGGTAATTCTCTTAATCTCTTCTCCATTTTTTTGCCACAAAAAAATATGAGGATTTCCTAACCTAGAAGAAGTAAACACCATTTTATCTCCTTGTTTATCAAAAAAAGGAGAAATATCAATACCCCAATGCTCTACCAATGTTTTTTTGATTTTAAAATTTTTGTCCAAAAGATAAATATCAGGATTTCCATTTAAGTCTAAACTTACAGCAATATCTCCAAAAGGAGTAAAAACAGGAGATATACATGTATTTCCAGGAAGCTTTTTATAATTTATCTTTTGAGTATCAAGATCAAAAACACCTAATTTATGGCGTCTATCTTGAATCACAGAAAAAACAATCTTTCTTCCATCAAAAGACCAACAAGGACTTACAGCAATACCCTTAACTTCAAACAATCTTTTCAAGCCAAACCCATCAGCAAAAACTTGATAAATAGAACTGCTATTTTTACTCTTACTGACAAATACAATTGGATTTTTAAAAAATGCATCTTTTCCTATAAACTGTTTTAATAATGCCGCACTAAATTGTCTTACAACCAACTCTATTTGTTGACTATTCTCAAGCTCAAATGCTTGGCCTAAAAACATTTTTCTTTGAAAAACATCAAAGGCTCTAAGCTCTACCCTACCTAAAGTATTTTCTTTGAAATTAATTCCTATTGTAATAAGAATATCTACTTGAGATAAAAAAAACTTTTTTAAGTCCAATTTTGGTAAATCTATATATTGTATTTTCCCTTTATCTAAAACATTTTCCTTTTTTACTATATTTAAAAAAGGAAACAATTTTAACTTACTAATAAAACTTAACTTTAACTTTGCAATCTCATTAGAAATAACACCAGACTTGTTCAAAATAACAGGATCTGCCACAAAAATATTAACCTTATGCTGAGCTGGTCCATAAATAGATATCTTTAAAGATTTAGCATAAACATTATTAAAAATGAACAAATAAAAACAAAACAAATAAAAAATAAAATTCTTTCTTTTTATCATCTTTTAGGTTCCTCTGAATCAAAAATAATTTCTATATCATTTTTTTCAATTCCCTGTGGAGGAGGAGGTAAAGTAGAAGTTAAATAAATGGCCTTTAAAGCTGTTTCATCAAAAAACTTATTCCCAGAAGTCTTTTTTATTTCTGCATGCAAAATTTTTCCTGTTTTATCAATTTTTATTGCAACTACTGTAATAAGATGCTCTCCTAATTTAAAAAAAGGCATTCTCCAATTCTGTTTTATTTTTATAGAACAAATAAAAACGTATTCATCTTCTACATTTTTACCCACTATTCCAGTATTATTACCATAATATCCAATCTCTTTCTCCAAATTCTTAATTTCCTTAGCTGCAATATTTACCTGTTGACTTGTTTTAACTTCTTTTTCAAGAGAAGAAATTATGCCTTTAATATCAACTTCTTCAGCTTTTCTTTTATTTGTAGCATTTTTATCTAAATGTCTGTTATTTTTTTTTATTCTTTTATCTGCAATTTTTATAATCTTATCTTTAACTACTTTTTTAGTATTTTTTGAAGTATTTAAAGACCTTTTTTTGGCTACCCGCACCTCAACCAACTGTACTTTATAAACAGAATATTTTATATTCTTGTTTAAATTAAATTCCAAATGACTGGAAAGTGAAAAAAATAAAAAGATATGCACTATTAGCGAAAAAATAAAGAATAAAAAACCCATTACTTATCTTCTTTTTGAACAATAACGCCAAGTTTATCTATTCCCGCAGATTTTACTCTACTCATTACATCTATTACTACCCCATAGGAAACATCTTTATCAGCTTTTAAAAAAATCATTTTTTTATTCTTAGCATGTTTTTTTAAAAAATCTTCTAACTCATCTAATGACACTTTATAAGTATCCACAAAAATTAAACCATCTTTTTTTAAGCTCACAACTACATTATCAGTTTCTTCAGGCAATGTGCTTACTGTTTTCGCTTTTGGCAAATTAACTTCTACTCCTTGCGTCATCATTGGGGCCGTAACCATAAAAATAATAAGCAAAACAAGCATTACATCAACAAAAGGAGTCACATTAATTTCTGAAAGAAAAGAAGTATTTTCTTCTATCTTCATCTCATTATTCTCCTTCTTTTTCCTTAAAAAATATTAAATTCCTTTGAACAAGATTTAAAAACATATTGCCAAGTATATCAAAATCCTTATCCACATCCTGGAGTTTGGTTAAAAAATAATTATAAGCCATAGTAGCAGGTATAGCCACAGCTAGACCAATTGCGGTTGCTATAAGCGCCTCTGAAATACCAGGAGCAACTGTGGCCAAAGAGGCACTCTTTTGTAAACCAATAGAATGAAAAGAATGCATAATTCCCCACACTGTACCAAACAAACCAATAAAAGGAGCCGCATTAGAACAAGTAGCTAAAAAAGGAATTGTCTTTTTTAAATTTGATAATTCAATCTGTCTTCCATTTATAAGCGCTCTTTTTAAATTTTCTTCTAAAATTTTTAATTTAAGATTTAAAGGTAAAGAAGTTTGTTCTATCCTTTTTAATTCTTTAAACGCAACATATATCACTCTCGCACAAGCTTTTTTTCTATACGCATTTAATTTTACTTCCAATCCTTTTAACCCAACTATCTCGTCTTCAAAATAACGCGCAAAATTTTTATTATCTCTTTTAGTAATAAAGAAAATATATAACTTATTAAAAATAATAGACCAACTAAAAATCGACATAAGAACTAATAAAATCAAAACAATTTTCACTGCTAATGTAGAATTAGCCACCAGAGTAAGAGCTGCATTTGATGTAAAAATATCCATTTTAATTTTTCCCTCCTATTTTAGAAACGATTAAAGGTAAAACTTCTTCTGCACCTCGATTAAACCTTATATCTGAAACAGACTCATATGCTGTTTCTCCCAAATTTATTTCTATAATTTTACCACTATTCTGTTTAACTATTGTAGGTAAAGTGTTTGCTGGAGCAACCTCTCCAGAAGTTCCAATAATTAACATTAAATCAGCTTTAGAACAATGCTCTTGACTAGAAAATAAAGCACTTGGAGGTATTTGTTCTCCAAAAAAAACTATATCTGGCCGTACAATAGAACCACAATCAGTACACATCCAGGGAATATTTTCTCTTGTCAGCTTTTTAAGGTTTTCTAAAGAATAATTTTTACCACAATCATTACAATAAAATTTTGTACATCCACCATGAAACTCTATAACATTTTTAGACCCAGCTCTTTGATGAAGACCATCTATGTTTTGAGTAATAATACACTTTAAAACACCTCTTCTTTCCAATTCTGCCAAAGATAAATGCGCAGGATTTGGTTCGGCTTTATTAAACATAAAGACTGCTTCTAACAAAAACTCCCACACACCTTTTGGATTGTGCTGTAATGCCCAGTCCGAACATACCTGCCACGGGTCAAAATGAGACCATAATCCACCAGGGCTTCTAAAATCTGGGATACCGCTTGGTACAGAAATGCCCGCTCCAGTAAAAGCTACTACATATTTAGCTTCTTTTATCCATTGTGCAGCTTTATTAATCTTTTCGTCCATATTTAGATTCCTTAAATTCCTATACTTTCAAAGACATTAAAGTTCAGTTTTAACCTCTTTCTCCTAAATTTTCTTCTTTAACATTTTTTGCATTAACTCTTCTGCGTTCCTCTCTATAAAATCTAAATCTTTTTTAGAAAGACCACATCCAACCCCTATCTTTTCTCTCATTTCCTTAGAAACTAAGTCACTTGGCGCATGCGCATCATTATTTATGAGCAATTTTGCTCCATATTTTAAGGCTAATTTAGCCACATGTCCATTAGTAAGAGAGTGTCCTTTGCGCGTAGTAATTTCTAAATAAACTTTGTTTTCTTTAGCCAACTTCACCTCTTCTTCTGTAATAAGACCAGGATGCGCTAAAATATCTACTCCAGCCTCTATAGCGGCCAAATTTGTTCCTCTAGCAACTGGCTCTACAATGGTTTCCCCATGCACTACTACATATTCTGCCCCAAATTTTCTTGCCAAAAAAACGCTTTCTCCTAACAAACTAGGAGGAACATGAGTAAGTTCAACTCCAATAAAAACTTCTATATCCATATGACAACTATACTGTTCTTTTAAAGGTAAAAGACTTTTTATAATAAATTCTAAATTAGAAAGATCCGCATGATCGCTAATTCCTATCCCCTTATAGCCTACTACTTTTGCCCTTCGAATCAACTCGGCTGGAATTAATTCCCCATCACTAAATGTTGTATGAGTATGAAAATCTATCATTTTGCCCCCTAAAATTTTTACCCCAAAATATTAAACTTTTCCTTTATCCATATAGTTGAAATCATACTTTATCAAGATACAAACTTTAAAGGTAAAATTTAGCCCATAGCTTGCCCAACCTAACATCGTAACTCATTCTTGAATCACATTATTGTTAAATTTGTGTTTTCAAATAAAAACAATTAGTTGAAATTATTAAGTTAAAAAAAGTTTAAAAAACTAAAGAGTTAATCTATTAAAATTTTTAACATTTAAGTTTAATCTTGTATTCATTAAAAAAATGAAATAAAAATCTTTTTAACGGATTAGAGAACAATGAACAACCGATCTCAAATCAAAAATATTCTCTTAGATAGAGATGGAACTATTATTTATGAGAAACACTATCTACATAATCCTGAAGATGTAGAATTTCTTCCCCATGTCATCTCGACTTTAAAACAAATGACTGATAAACAACTTAAATTATTCTTAATTACAAACCAAAGCGGAATAGGAAGAGGATATTTTTCTTTAAAAGATTATTATTTAGTAGAATCAAAAATAGATGAAATTTTAGCCAAACATCAAATAAAATTTCAGGAATATTTATTTTGTCCTCATTCTCCAAATGATAATTGTAATTGTAGAAAACCTAAAATAGGATTATGGGAAAAAATAAAAGATAAATATAACTTAGATACAAATAAAACTATAATGATAGGAGATAAAATATGTGATATAAAATTTGGATATAACGCAAAACTTAGCTTGAATATTCTTTTGCTTACAGGTCATGGGAAAAAAGAAGCTTTAAAATATAATTTTGCTTTAACTTCAAATTATACTCTAACTAAATTTAATGACAAAAAACTTATCATTGCTAAAGACTTATATTTTGCTTGGCAAGCTCTTTTAGATATTAAATTAGTATGATGAGTAAAAATTATATTATTATTAGATTTAGCTCTCTTGGAGATACTATTTTAACTACAGGCCTAATCGAATACTTGGGACGCATAGAAAATAAAAAAACCATCATAGTTACCAAAAAAAATTTTGCTCCCATTTTTTTTCACAATCCTTTCATAGAAAAAATTTATACTTTAGAAACTAGTTCTATTTTTGAATTATTTAATTTATTTAAAACAATAAAAAGAAAATATAAAAATATACCTATTTTAGACTTACACGTAAATTTAAGATCATCTTTTTTATCTTTACTCTGGCAAGGCAAGGTATATAGGTATTCTAAGTTAAGTCTTCAAAGAAGAATTTTTCTTTTATCAAAAGGAAAAATAAAATTTAAAGCATTAAACTACAGTGTTCCAGAAAGATATGCTTTAACTTATTTTGCATTAAACAATATTCCTAAAAAAATTTTTCTTGTTCCCAAAATATATCTTACACAAAAAGAAAAAATTAAAGCTCAAAAAATATTAAAAAAATTACATCTAAAATCAAATAATTTTGTGGCAATACATCCTTATGCATCTTTTAAAACAAAAACATGGCCCCAAAACTATTGGCTAGAATATATAGATTATATTGAAAAAAAACATATCCCTTATATTATTTTAGGAAGAGAAAAACAAATTCTGCCAGTTTACAATTCTTATAATCTTACTAATAAAACAACTCTTCGAGAAACCCTGGCACTTTTAAATGAAGCTAAGATAGTATTAAGCACAGATTCTGGTCCAATGCATATGGCTTGGGCTTTAAATAAACCTTTAATTTGTCTTTTTGGACCAAGCGTGCCTGAATGGGGATTTTTCCCTTATGGAGAAAATGTTCATATTTTTCAAGAACGTAATATTAAGTGTCGTCCTTGTTCGTTGCATGGCACATCTACTTGCTCTTATAATTTGCAATGTCTAAAAAAAATATCTCCTTTTTTAATTTCCGAGGCTACTTATACTCTATATCATAAAAAAGATAAAGATGAAGATAAAATATAAAAAATAAAAATAGATTATTTTTTACATCCTTTTAGATATAAGAAGTGTTTTTAAATCGCCTGTTAATACTTTTTTAAACAAAACAACACACCTATCTTTTTTCTTTTAGTTCTCTTCTCTTTATTTTAACAGTACTACACTTTAACAACACTACGCAGTTATAATAGTTCCTTAAACTAAAATTTAATTTAAAATTTATTTAAATTTAATTTATCTATAAAATATATTTAAACAATTCCATTCCATATCAAAATAAAATATTATAGATCAATTATTAAAATATTAAAAACTAAGCTATAAACTCTAAAAGTCTAAAGTTCTTAATTACCTACTTATCTGTTCTACATAATATCAAGTTAAACAAAATCAATATATACAACAACCAACTCACACTTTCACACTTTAGTATTCACTTAAAAGCATACTATCTTTTTATAAAAAGTTACAAAAAGATAGTTTCAAATTTTAAAAATAAAAAAATATTAATAAAAGACCTCGTCTTTTGACATTTTTTGTTCATAAAAAGACAAAAAATGTCCATTTCTTAAAATTAAAAAAATACTTTTAGCTTTTCTATTGACATTTCTTCCTGGCATAGTATTTGAAGAGCCCAGTTTAAACAAACTATTTTAAAAGGAGGTTTTTGTATGAACAAAGAAAAAGGTTTTACCCTAATCGAACTCTTAATCGTTGTAGCCATCATTGGTATTTTGGCTGCAATCGCAATTCCACAATTTGCTAAGTACAAAAAAAGAGCAGCTGAATCTGGAGGAGAAGGTGCTCTTACAAGTTGTATCACCGAATTAGCAGCAGCTTATACAGATAACGGTACCACCCAGTGGCCTTGTGCAGTAGGTAATGGCACAACAACTCTTTATATGGATGATGATACTGGTTTAGTATGGTTTGATAACGCTCACACAGATAATAACGGAACTTTTACTATTAAAAACATTACTGTAGACTGTCAAATTGATCATGCTCAAAATAGTAATAAAGTTGGTTGTACAGCACAATAAGAATTAAACTATAAAAAAGGGGGGAGTTTTCCCCCTTTTTTTATTAAAAAATTATGTTTAAAAAGACTCAAATTAAAAAAGGATTTACCTTAATAGAAATATTAATAGTAGTTGCTATTATAGGAATTTTAGCAGCAATAGCTATTCCTCAATATGCCAAATATAAAAAAACATCTCTACAAACAGTTATAGAAGCACAACTTACCGAATGTGCCAACATTTTAGGCGCTAGGTACGCTGAAAACGGAACCAAAAACTATAATTGTCAAGTTTTTAATAATACTGTTTCTCTTGTGTTAGATGATACCTCAGGACAAATTACAGTAGCAGGAAGAGGACAAATTATCTACCGAGAAAACGTGTTTAATTGTTCTATTACCACTGTAAATCATAGCTCAAAAACTGTTTGTACCCCTCAATAATATTTTCTTTCCTTCTTTATTACCTTCAAAGTTAACCGCCAATTATTTCATTTAATCCATCTATAATTAATTCGAGCTCTTCAGAAGAAACACTTGAAATTTTACCTCTAATTCTTTTGACAGATAATGTCCGAATTTGGCTTATCTTAACCCATGATTTTTTGGGGAGTTGTGTCTCTGAAAGCTCAAAAGTTAAGGGAAAGCCTGCTTTTTGAGGTTGACTTGTGATTGCCATAGCTATCACAGTGCCCGACTTTTCATTAAAAATATCGTGGCTTAAAATAAGAACAGGACGAAAGCCTCCCTGCTCGCTTCCTATTACAGAATTTAAGTCAGCCCAACAAATATCTCCTCTTAATATTTTGGCCATTCTTCTATCTCCATTGAAAATCCCTCTTCTGCCATACTTTCTTCAAACCCAGGATCAAGTTTAGCACACTCCTTAGCTAACCTAGTTCTTTTTAGTCTCTCTAATTTTTCCTTCACAGCTTCTTGAATAGCTTTGCTTCTATTTGGAAATAAATTTGATTTTACTAATAAATCAACTTCTTTAACCAACTCCTTATCAAGTGTAATTGCAATTTTTGAAACTGGCATTTTTATCACCTCCAAGTATGATAATATGTCATACCCAATTTTATTTCAAGTATTTTTTCTATATTAACACACATATTTACATTTTTATGCAACTTACACCACTAATAAAAAATTGGGAAAAACAAGACTAACAAAATCTAAACAAAAACACTGTTTTCTTTTAAACGCTATCAACAAATTATTTGACCTTTAATTTTTATATTTTTAATCTTTTATTCAAAACTTTTAGGGAGGTGAAGGTGGAAACTGTTTATTTTATTGCTGGTGATGGTATTGGCCCAGAAGTAATGACTGTGGCTATAAAAGTAATTAAAGAAGCATTAAAAATTCATAATTTTGAAAAAAAAATTAAATGGCAAGAACTTTTAGCAGGAGAAAAAGCTTTTCAACAAACAGGTAGTTATTTACCAGAAGAAACTCTTAAAATTCTTAAACAAGCCCGTTTTGCAGTAAAAGGCCCTCTTACCACTCCTATTGGCAAAGGATTTAGAAGTTTAAATGTAACTTTAAGGCAAACTTTTGACCTTTATGCCTGTATTAGACCTATCCGCTACTTTCAAGGAATATCTAGCCCTGTAAAACACCCAGAAAAGGTAAATATGATTATTTTTAGAGAAAACACAGAAGACGTATATGCAGGAATAGAGTGGCCTGCCAACTCAAACGAAGCCAAAAAAATAATTTCTTTTTTAGAAAAAGAATTTCAAATCAATTTAAATCCTAGTGCTGGAATCGGGTTAAAGCCAATGACAGAACAAGGCTCTAAAAGACTCATAAAAAAAGCTATTGAATATGCTCTAATTCATAATAAAAAATCTATAACCCTTGTACACAAAGGAAATATAATGAAATACACAGAAGGTGCATTTAGAGACTGGGGATATAAACTAGCAAAACAAGAATTTTCCAACAGCATAATTACAGAACAAGAAGCAAAACAAGGGAAACAAGGAATTATATTAAAAGACAGAATTGCTGATGCAATGTTTCAAGAAGTCTTATTGCGGCCTGAAGAATATGATGTAATTGCCACTACTAACTTAAATGGAGACTATCTGTCTGATGCTTTAGCCGCTCAAGTAGGCGGACTGGGAATCGCTCCTGGAGTGAACATGGGAGACTCGCTTGCCTTATATGAACCAACACATGGCACTGCTCCTTCTATTGCTGGCCAAGATAAAGCAAACCCTTGTAGTATGATTCTAAGTATGGCTATGATGTTAGAACATATGGGTTTTAAACAAGTTGCCCAGCATATTGAAAAAGCTATAGAAAAAACAATTTTACAAAAAACTGTTACCATAGATCTAGCTTCCCAAATGAAAGAGGCAAAGGTTGTTGGTTGCAAGGAATTTGGAGATAGAGTAATAGCTAATTTAGAACAATGAGAACACTGCCCAATTTTCCTTTACAGTCAGGTTGGAAAATACCAACAGAAAATGAGTGCAAAAAAATCTGGTCTATTTATAAAATGCCAGAACATATTCAAAAGCACTCCCTTTTGGTTGGGAATTTAGCCAAAGAAATTATAAAACTAGGCAAAAACAAGCTTTCCCTTATTAATGAGCATCTTGCTTATGCATCTGGCCTTTTGCATGATATAGGCAAAAACTATACTATCAAGCATGGTGGAGCACACAGCCAGCTAGGAGCAAGCATTGTGCTTTCTCATTTTTTAAACCCAGCTCTAGCTCAGGCAGTGCTTCATCATGTTTATTGGCCTTATGAAGTAAACATAAAGAAACACTTTTTGCCGCTTTTAATTATTTATAGTGATAAACGCGCTAAACATGACAAACTAGTTTCCATAGAAGAACGCTTTGAAGACCTATTTATTCGCTACGGAACTAGCCAGCAAAAAATTGAACTAATTAAAAAATCTAAAATACAGGCATTAGCAATAGAACAACAACTCAGTGATTTATTGGAGGTAAATTTAAGTGCGTATTCTTTTAATTGCTGGCGGATGGTCTAGTGAAAAAGAAGTCTCTTTAGCAGGAGCAAAAGAAATCAAAAAATCACTTTTGTCTTTAGGACATGAGGTAACCCTATTTAATCTCACTCCTAATTTAAATGAGCTTATAAAATACGCTAAAAATCATGACTTTGCCTTTATCAACTTACACGGGAGTCCAGGAGAAGATGGGACAATTCAAGCACTTTTAGAAGACCTAAAAATCCCCTATCAGGGCTCTAGACCATTTCCTTCGTTTTTATGCTTAAATAAACTATTCTTTAAACAAATTCTTTTAAATCACAACTTACCTACTCCTAAATGGACATTATATAAAAAAGATTTAGAACATTTTTCCTTTCCTAGCGAGTTCCCACTTATCATAAAACCAAATTTAGGAGGTTCTAGTGTAGGTATAAAAATAATAAAAAACCAACAAGAATTTTTGAACCTAAAACTAAATCCAGAAACTGAGTATCTCATAGAAGAATTTATTCAAGGAACAGAGCTTACTTGTGGGGTTCTAGGTCAGGAAGCCCTCCCTCCAGTACTTATAAAACCCAATAAATCTTTCTTTTTTGACTACACCAGCAAATACGAACCAAATGGTGCAGAAGAAATTTGCCCTGCTCCTATTGAAAATAGCTTAACCCAGACTTTACAGGAATTAGCTCTTAAGGTACATACTCTTTTTGGATTAAGCGATTATAGTCGTACAGATTTTATGTTAGATAAAAAAGGAAATATCTATATCCTTGAAGTAAATACCCTTCCTGGAATGACACCAACAAGCCTTCTTCCTAAAGAAGCACAGGCAATAGGTTTAAATTTTTCTCAATTAATCAAGCGTCTATTGGAGCTTGGGCTTGAAAAAAATAAATAAGTTAACTTCCAATAAAACTTTTAAAAACTCTTTTTTTTTGTCGTGTTACAATCTTCTATGGTTTCCCCTTCTTTTTACAACACCATTTATTCCTAAAATTAAAACAGGTTTAAAACAAAGACTAAGCCTTATTCCTTTTCCTAAAGCAGATATTCTTATTCAAGCTGCTTCAGTAGGAGAAGCCTACTTAGCCATACTTTTGGCTAAAAAAATACAAAAAATAAATCCATCTATTAAAATTCTTGTAAGCACACATACTGCTCAAGGTATAGAAGTATTAAAAAAAGCAAATATAAAAACAGTATTTTTCCCTTTTGATTTTTTACCGTTAATAAAAAAATTTTTAAATAATGTTGCTCCTAAAATAACAATTGTTTTAGAAACCGAAATCTGGCCAAACTTTTATTTTGAATGTAAAAAGAAAAATATTCCTTTAATCATTATAAATGGAAGAATGAGTAGAAAAACTTTTACTCATTATCTTATTTTAAAAAACTTTATTAGCCCTCCAGATGCTATTTTGGCTATTTCAGAAGATGACGCTAAAAGATTTAAATTTATATTCCAAGATTCTGAAGTGAAAATAATGCCTAATTTAAAATTTGAAAACATAAACCCTAAAGGCCCAATACCATATATAAAAAATCCATTAAATTCTATTATTTCTCCTAATTTAAAGTTGATTGTATTTGGTTCAATACGTTTAGCAGAGCAAGATGATATTTTATGGGTAATTAAACATTACAAAAATAAACATCCTAAAACAGCATTTACTATATTTCCTCGCCATTTAAATAGAATAAATGATCTAGAAAAAAAATTAAAAAAAATGAATTTGCCCTATACTTTAAGAAGCAAATTAAAAAATAAAATAAAACCAGGAAGTATTGTCTTGTGGGATAAAATAGGTGAACTCGTTTTTACCTATGCCTTGGCCCAAAAAGCTTTTGTAGGAGGAAGTTTAGCTCCTTATGGAGGACAAAATTTTTTAGAACCTCTATCTCAGGGTATAAAACCAATTATTGGGCCATATTGGACGAACTTTACCTGGGTAGGAGAAGAAGTATTTAACTTAAATTTAGCAAAAAAAGTAAAAAACAAACAAGAACTTTTAACATGCTTAGAAAATTCTTCTCATTTTAATAGAAATGAAATTTTTCAAAAATTTACAACCTATTTAAAAACCAAAAAAGGAGGCTTAAATTTTGCCATTAACTACATCAATTCCATTTTACGGATTTATCCCTGCTAGATACGCCTCCACCAGATTTCCTGGAAAAGCTTTGGCAGAAATATGTGGTAAGCCTATGTTTTGGCATGTATATACAAGGGCAAAAAAATGTAAATTATTCAAAAAAATCTATCTTGCCACTGATCATCAACTAATTTTTCAAAAAGCCCAAGAACTAAACATACCTGTTATTTTAACATCTTCTACCCATAAAAGCGGAACAGACAGAATTTTAGAAGCAGCGGAAAAATTAGCTCTGCCTTCTGAAAGTGTGATAGCAAATATTCAAGGAGATGAACCGCTTATAAACCCTGAAATGTTAAAAGAACTTCTTGCACCTTTTAAAAATAAAGACATTCAAGTAACTACTCTGGCTAAAAAAATTTCTGAAAAAGATGCAGAAAACCCAAATCAAGTAAAAGTCGTAATAGATAAATATAACTTTGCCCTATTCTTTTCTAGAAGCAAAATCCCCTATCCTAGAAATAAAAGTAATTTATTTTTAGGGCACATAGGATTATATGCCTATAGATATACGGCCTTAAAAAAATTTGCTTGTCTAAAAAGAGGAGAGTTAGAAAGAATTGAGTCTCTAGAGCAACTCAGATTTTTAGAAAATCAAATCCCAATATATATTGTCAAAACCAATTATACAAGTATAGGTGTGGATACACCAGAAGACTTAGAAGAAGTAAAACAAATATTAAAAAAACAGGAGAACATAAATGAAAGCAATGTTGGTTCTTGAAGATGGAACCTTTTTTGAGGGAACTTCTTTCACAGGTCATGGAGAAATAGGTGGAG
Organism: Desulfonauticus submarinus; assembly: GCF_900104045.1. Classification (NCBI taxonomy): domain Bacteria; kingdom Pseudomonadati; phylum Thermodesulfobacteriota; class Desulfovibrionia; order Desulfovibrionales; family Desulfonauticaceae; genus Desulfonauticus; species Desulfonauticus submarinus. The sequence continues at coordinate 26,674 of NZ_FNIN01000001.1, read as the reverse complement.
AGGTTATCTTTAACACAGGAATGACAGGTTATCAAGAAATCCTAACAGATCCGTCTTATCTAGGACAAATTGTATGTATGACCTATCCACATATAGGAAATTATGGGATAAATGATGAAGATATAGAATCAGGTAAAATCCATGTAAGTGCTTTTGTAGTAAAAGAATGTGTAAAAACCCCATCTAATTGGAGAGCTACACAAAGCCTTCCAGATTATTTAAAAGAAAATAATATACTAGGTATTGAAGGTATAGATACTAGAGCTCTTACAAGGCATATAAGAATACATGGTGCTATGAGAGCCATCATTTCAACCAAAGATTTAAATGTAGAAAATCTTAAACAAAAAGCAAAGTCCCTACCACCTATGCAAGGACAGGCACTAGCCTATAAGGTAAGCTGTAATAAACCTTATATTTTTAACAATAAACCGCATGAAGTAGATTTAAAAAACTTTAAATGGCCCAAAAATAGAATCAGGTTAGTAGTATTGGACTTTGGAATAAAATGGAGTATTTTAAGGTTATTAAAAAAATATGAATTTGAACCTCTAATAGTGCCTGCGACTACGTCTTACGAAGAGATTAACTCTTTACAACCTGATGCTATTTTCCTATCAAATGGCCCTGGAGATCCTGAACCTCTAACTGAAGTTATTCAAACTGTAAAAAAATTGAGTGAAAATTATCCTCTTGCAGGTATCTGTCTTGGACATCAAATTTTAGGTCTGGCTTTGGGAGGAAAATGTTTTAAATTAAAATTTGGACATCACGCACTAAATCATCCTGTAAAAGATTTAGCTACAAACAAGATTGAAATATCCTCTCAAAATCATGGTTTTTGTGTGGATATTAGTGAACTTGATTTTTTACAAGCTACTCATATAAACTTAAATGACAACACCTTAGAAGGGTTTAAGCACAAAACAAAACCAATTATTGCTGTCCAACACCATCCAGAAGCAGGTCCTGGGCCGCACGATTGTCAAACTTTTTTTGCTCATTTTAAAAAAATGGTAAAAAAACATATAAAAGGATAACTTATGAGTGCTAGCTTAATCCAAGCAAGACAAAAACTAAACAGTATACAATCTCTGCTAAAACAAAATAAAGTACTAGCAGGTGTTCAAGCTCTCTATGACGGGATTTTAGGCTACATAAAACAACCACTTATGAATAACGAAAAAAAAGAACTAGCTGAACTTATTTCTAAAGACCTATACTATCTTAATCAAAATCCAAAGCTAAGAGAAATTTATCCTGTGTTAATCGAATATAAACCAGGTGAAGAAAAAAAACTTTTAGAAACTTTAAAAGAATTACTAGAAATTCTCCAAGAAGGAGTAACGCAGGTAGCCCAAGAAAAGTTAGCTCAACTTGAAGCCCAAAAGCAAAAAGAATTAGCTAAAGCCAAACAACACCTTGAAGAAAAAAATATCCAAGCTGCTGAAAAAATATATGATCATCTGATAAATAAGTTTCAAAATGACACTAAACTAAAAATAGAAATTAGTGATCAACTTATAGAAGCAGAAGCTTTTGAAAAATCTTTAAAATATCTTAAACTTGCTTATAGAGAAGATCCAGAATCTATTCACATATTCAATAGACTGGGAATTGCCTTACGAAAATTAGGAAGATATAAAGACGCTGAAAAAGCTTATTTACACGCAATAAAAATAGACCCAAATGATGCTTATCTATACTTTAACCTTGCAAGAGTATATTTAGATGCAAAAGACATGGAAAAAGCCAAAAATACAGTTAAAAAAGCTTTAAATTTAAAGCCAGATTTTGATTTAGCTCAAAAAATGCTTAAATTTATAGAAAAAAATATTTAAGTCTAAAATTTAATAGGGAGCTATACAAATGGGTTATGCTCTGAAAATATACCAAGCATTTAAAGATGATAACGAAGAAAAAGCTAAAGTATTAGCAGAAGCCTTTGAAGAATTAGAAAAACGTTATCCTCAACTTACTCAAATGTCCACCAAAGCAGATCTTAATGAAACAGAACTACGACTTATTCAACAAATAGAAGAAACAAGAAAGGAAATAAAGGAAGTTGAACTTAGATTAGTTCAACAAATAGACAATTCTAAAAAAGAAATAAAAGAAACTGAACTAAAATTAGCTAAAGAAATAGAAAATATTAGAAAAGAAATAAAAGAAACTGAACTAAAATTAGCTAAAGAAATAGAAAATATTAGAAAAGAAATAAAAGAAATTGAACTGAGGTTAATTCAACAAATAGAAAACACTAGAAAAGAAATAAAAGAAGTAGAGCTTAACTTATCTAAAGAAATAAAAGCCGTTGAAGTGAGAATGATAAAATGGATGTTCACTTTTTGGACAGGACAGCTAATTGCTTTAATTGGTATCTTAAAATATTTTTTTACATAAAATTTTAAATCAAAAATACTTAAATGCTAAACAAAAAATTAAAACTAACAAAAAACTTTAATAATTGGCAAAATAAAAACCTAAAGCCACAAACTAGATAACAAATAAATTTTAATAAATTTAAATACACTAAATTTGGGAGGAAAATTTTATGAATATCCTGTTAGTTGGTTCTGGAGGTAGAGAACATGCCTTGGCTTGGAAAATAAAACAAAGCCCAAACGTAAAAAATCTTTATATTGCTCCAGGCAATGGTGGTACGAGCAAAGAAGGACAAAATATAAACATAAAAGCAAATGACATTCCTGAACTAGTCAAATTTGCTAAAGAAAATAAAATAGACTTAGTGGTAGTAGGGCCAGAGTTACCATTAGTAATGGGACTAAAAGACGCCCTGGATAAAGAAAATATTCCTTGCTTTGGTCCAAATTCATTTGCAGCAAAATTAGAAGGGAGTAAGTCTTTTGCTAAAGAACTTATGGCCAAAACAAATGTTCCAACAGCTAGCTTTAAAGTTTTTGACAACTATAAGGAAGCATTAAACTATATAAAAACTCAATCTTTTCCAATAGTTATTAAAGCAGATGGGCTTGCAGCAGGAAAAGGTGTAATCATTGCCAAAACTCTTGAAGAAGCCCAAAAAACTCTAACAGAAATTATGGAAGAAAAAATTTTTGGCGATGCTGGAGATAAAGTAGTCATAGAAGAAGCCTTAGAAGGAGAAGAGGCTTCTTTTTTGGCTTTTTGTGATGGTAAAAATGTGAAGTATCTTCCCTCTTCCCAAGACCATAAAAGAATAGGAGAAAATGACACAGGGCCCAATACAGGCGGCATGGGAGCATATTCTCCTGCTCCTATTCTTCCAGATAAAGAAATGGAAAAAGTAGGAGAACTTGTAATAAAACCAATCATTGATTATCTTGCTAACCAAGGAAATCCATTTATAGGAATTTTATATGCTGGTCTTATGATGACCAAACAAGGACCTAAGGTTTTAGAATATAATGTCCGTTTCGGAGACCCAGAATGTCAACCACTAATGCTTAGATTAAAAACAGATATAGTAGAAATTATGCAAGCATGTGTACAAGGAAAGTTGGACAAAATAAATTTAGAAATAGATAACCAGAGTGCCTTATGCGTAGTCTTAGCAGCTAAAGGTTATCCTAAGAGTTATTCTAAAAATATGGAAATTCAAGGATTAGATAAATTAGAAAATTTAAAAGATATTATTGTATTCCATGCTGGAACAAAACAAGAAAATAATAAATATTATACTTGTGGTGGAAGAGTCTTAAATATTACTGCTCTAGGTAAAGATTTAAAAGAAGCCAAAAAAAAGGCATATCAGGGAATAGAACAAATTTATTTTGAAAACATGTATTTTAGAAGAGATATTGGAGATAAAGGAATAGAAAAATTAACCACTTTGTAAAAGTTTAGGGATAGCCAAAGATAAAATAGCTATACCAAGACCCAACTTAGCAGCAAGGCCAAGGGCCTTACCTAAAAAAGCGCCTTTGGCCTTTTGATGTGCTAATTCCCAAGATTTTTCTGTTAAATATTCAAGGCCAAGACTTCCTACATATGCACCTAGCAACGCACCTATAAGTGCTCCAAATCCGAAAAAGAAAGGCACGCCTAAAATAGAGCCTATTATAGCCCCAACAATTGCGGCAATATTCCCCTTTTTACTAAGTCCGTATTTTTTCCCTCCTATATATTGCCCTACCCATTCTACAATTTCGGCAGCTAAAGCTAAAAACACAAAACCTAACCAATACCATTTACCAAAATGAATAGCTTGGCTAAAATAATCTACTATTCCTAGACTAATCAACATCAACCAATTTCCGGGCAAACTTAAAAAATTAAGTGCCCAAAATAAAAATAAAAGAAAAATAAAAACATAAATAAATAAAATCATAATTTTAAAGTAAATTAAAACTTCTTAAAACTTCTGCAAGTTTTTTATCTGTTTTAGCAAGCTCTCGCAAGGCATAAATTAAATCTTTTAAACGTCCAACCTTTTCTATTTTACTGATGGTTTCATCTACTGCAGCTTTAATAACAGTTCGCCTATCCCAATAAGCAAATGCAATAACAACACCAGTAAGAGTAGTAAAAATACCTACAATCATCCATAAAAAAGTTCTAAAATCTTCAAATCTATTATTTATTTGATCAAAACGTTTATCTATTTGTTCAAAACGCTTATCTATCTGCTCGAAACGTTTGTCTATCTGCTCGAAACGTTTTTCAAATCGTTTATCCATTTCCTCAAAGCGTTTGTCTATCTGTTCAAAACGCTTATCCACTTGATGCATAAATACTTTTAATGTTGCTTTAATTTCTGCAATATCTTGAAATAAACGCTTTTCTTCTGTTGTAGTCATGGCAAAGACTAAAGAGGGCATTCCTATTATAAAAGCTAACCCTAATAAAATAATCTTTACCTTATTCATATTCGAGACCTCTTACCCAGTCTTAAAAATTATGTCTCATGAAAACCTAAATCATTTCTTCTTAAAACCCAAACAAATAAATAAACAACTGGTGTATCTAATAAAGCTATACCCAATTTAATAAGCAATTGTCCACCTATTAAAGATAATATAGGAACTTGTCCCCCAAAAGCAATACCAATAAACAAAGTAGTATCTATAAGCTGAGAAATAGCTGTAGAAAAATTATTCCGCACCCAAAGATATTTTCCTTTACAAACCCTTTTCCAAAAATGAAACGCCCATACATCGTGGGTTTGACTTACTAAATAAGCTATCAAAGAAGCCAAAATAATACGCGGAGTTGAGACCATAATCGAGCTAAAAGCACTATCCTTTCCCCAAAAAGGAGCAGCAGGCATCAAAACTGCTCCTTGAATAAGAAATAAACTTACGATAACAGCTCCAAACCCTGCCCAAACAACTTGTTTAGCTACACTTTTACCCCAAATTTCACTAATAACGTCTGTAGCTACAAAAGTAATACAATATGCAATTACTCCAGCAGGAAATACAATCCCTTTCCACATAACTATTTTTGAAGCTAAAACCTGAGCAATAACTAAACTTCCACTAAAAGCAGCTATCAAAAAATATAATGCAAAATTATTTATTCTACCTTCTTGCTTCATAAGGCTCCTTTAAATAAAAAAATTAATTTTTAGTTATAGTTCATTTGCAGCCTTTTCTACTTCCTTTTTCATTTCTTCACGAAAGTTAGCAATTTTTTGAGCTAAACTAGCATCTGTTAACGCTAAAATTTGGGCTGCAAACCAAGCAGCATTTTTTGCTCCTGCTTTATCTAAGGCTACAGTGCCCACAGGAAAGCCTGGGGGCATTTGCACTGTTGATAAAAGAGCATCCATTCCGCCTAAAGAAGAGGCTGAAATAGGAATACCTATTACTGGCTTCACAGTTTTAGAAGCCACAACTCCTGCCAAATGAGCAGCCATACCTGCAGCACAAATAAACACCTGACAACCTTTTTCCTCCATTTCTTTAATTAAATTATAAGTCCTTTCTGGAGTTCTGTGAGCAGAAGTAATAGTCATTTTATAGTCAATTTCTAACATTTCTAAAATTTGAGCACAGGGTTTTACCTTTTCTAAGTCTGACTTACTTCCCATAAAAATAGCAACTTTAGGCATATTGACCCCCTTTTTAAAAAACAATATGGTAACTTCTTAATTTCTTAAATCTATCACTCTTATGGCTTTTCCTTGAGATTTAGGTAAAGAATTGTGTTCTACCAACTCGACTCTAGGTGTAATTAAAATTTCTTCTCTCAAATTTTTAGCAATTTTACTTTGCAATGCCTTTAACACTCTCATATCTTCTACAAAATATTCATCTTTTATCTCTACTTTTACTCTCATTTGATCTAAATGACCTTCTTTATAAAGCTCAATTAAATAGTTCTGTCCTACCTCTTTCATAGACATAAGTACCTTTTCCACTTGCATAGGATATATATTAACACCTTTTAAGATAATCATGTCATCAGCTCGACCAGTAATTCTATCTATTCTTACATGGCTACGACCACATGGACATTCACCTGGCAAAAATCTAGTTAAATCTTTTGTTCTATAGCGAATAAGAGGCATGCCCTCTCTTGCTAACGTAGTCATAATGAGTTCCCCAACTTCACCTTCAGGCAAAGTAGTTAAATCAACAGGATCAACAATTTCTGCTAAAAACGCATCTTCCCAAATATGCATTCCATTTTGATATTCACACTCAAAAGCAACTCCAGGTCCATTCATTTCAGATAGTCCATAAGAATTAAAAGCCTTGACTCCATAAATCTCCTCTATTCGACGTCTTGTCTCATCTGTATGAGGCTCTGCTCCAATTAAAAATATACGCAAATTAAAATCTTTAGGATTAATGCCCAAACCCTCAAATACGGTACTAAGATGTAAAGCATACGAAGGAATTATATGTACAACGCTTACAGCAAAATCTTTTAACAACTTAATTTGCCGTTTGCTGTTTCCAGCTCCAGCAGGAATAGTAAGACAACCCAACCGTTCAGCACCATAATGAATACCTAAACCTCCAGTAAAAAGACCATAACCACTCATATTTTGAAAAACATCTTCTTTCCGAACTCCTACCATAAATAAACATCTAGCCATCAAATCAGCCCAAGTATTTAAATCATTTTCAGTATATAAAATAGCTGTTGGAGACCCAGTAGTACCAGAAGAAGCATGTAATCTGACAAACTCACTCTTAGGAACGGTAAGAAATCCATAAGGGTAATGTTCTCTCAAGTCCTCTTTTGTAGTAAATGGCAAAAGCTTCACATCTTCTATACTTTTTAAATCCTCTGGCTCTATACCCTTTAATTTTTTGGCATAAAAAGGAGATTTCTTTGCCCTTGCAACAGCACTTTTTAATCTCACCAACTGTAACTTTTTTATCTCTTCCCTTGATAACTGTTCTTCTAAATGCAAGAATTTCATTAATCAAAACTCCTTTTAAGATAAAAATAACAAATCATTATACCCCAAGCCTTATAAAAAATAAAACTTTATCCCTCTGAAGGGGTAGGCTCTGCTGCCAGATTTTCAAATGCAGTAAATTTTCCAAGATATGCAAGCTCTACCTTACCAATTGGGCCATTTCGCTGTTTTCCTATAATAACTTCTGCCTTTCCTCTATTGGGATTATCTTCTTTTTTATTATACACCTCATCTCTATACAAAAATAAAATAAGATCAGCATCTTGCTCAATAGCTCCAGATTCTCTCAAATCTGAAAGCTTTGGTCTTTTATCTGTACGTTCTTCTACTTTTCTATTTAATTGAGATAAGGCAACAACAGGCACCTCCAATTCTTTAGCCAACGCTTTTAATGAACGAGATATTTCAGAAATTTCCTGTTCACGAGAATCAATTCCTCTGCTTGCCCGCATTAACTGTAAATAGTCTACAATTACCATTCCAAGACCGTGCTCTGATTTAAGTCTTCTACTCCTTGCTCTAACCTCAATAGTACTTAAAGCTGGAGTATCATCTATAAAAATAGGTGCACTAGATAATGCAGAAGCTGCATCTGTGAGACGAACAAAATCTTCATCTGAAAGAAAGCCTGTACGCATATTTCTAAGATCCACCTTTCCCCATGAACACAACATTCTCATCATAAGTTGTTCTTTAGACATTTCTAAAGAAAATATAGCAACAGGGACTCCTGCTTGTACTGCAGCTCTCATAGCTACATTTAAGGCAAAAGCTGTTTTACCCATACTAGGACGACCAGCTATAATTATTAAATCAGTAGGTTGAAAACCTGCTGTCATCTCATCCAATTGAAAATATCCAGTAGGAACACCTGTAACTAATTCTTTTCTTTCTACTCTTTTTTGAAGCTGTTCAAAAACTCTATCGCTTAGCTCTTTTGTAGAAACAAAAACAGGCTGAATAGAACTCTCAGCCAAACTAAAAATCTTTTGTTCAGATTCATCTACAATTTCATCAATATCTTTTTCTTCTTCAAATCCTTTAGAAATTAACTCTGTACCTGTTTCAATAAGACGCCGTCTTAAAGATTTTTCTTTCACAATCTGGGCATAAAACAAAGCATTGGCACTAGCAGCCACACTTTCTGGCAAACTTGCTAAATAAACTGCACCACCAATATCTTCTAATTTTCCTTTTTTCTCTAACTCCTCTGCAACAGTTACCAAGTCAATAGGTATGCTTCTACGATAAAGTTCTATAAACACAGAAAAAATAATTTGATGAGCAGGATAATAAAAATCTTCAGGGACTAATAGATCAACAAGAGAAAAAAATATATTATTGGATAAAAAAACCCCCCCCAATACTGCCTTTTCAGCTTCTAAACTATGGGGGGGGGTTTTCCCTAAAATTTGAGAGGGGGGAATATCTTTCCCCCTCTGTTTACTCTTCTGAACCCTCTTCTTGGGCTTGCTCACTTCCATGTTTTATTACTTTTACCTTTAAAGTTGCCCTAACATCAGGATGTAATTTTACTTCTAACTCATATTCTCCTAACGCCCTAATTGGTTCTTTAATAAGAATTTTTCTCTTATCTACTTCATAACCAAGTTCAGCTACCTTGTCAGCAATATTTGCCGCAGTTACTGCACCATAAAGTTTATCTCCTTCTCCAACCCTTACAGGCAAAACCACTTCTAAAGCATTTAACTTATCAGCTAATTCTTGGGCTGCAAATCTAATTGCATCCATTTTCTCTTGTAATTTTTTCTTTTCTCGCTCAAATCGCTTCAAATTTTTATCAGTGGCCAACATAGCTAGGCCTTTGGGAATCAAATAATTTCTAGCATACCCAGGCTTTACATTTACTACATCTCCCAGCCTTCCTAAATTTTCTATATCTGCACGCAATACAACTTGCATAGTTCCTCTCCTTACTTAACTTAAATACTCATTGTCTTCTTTTTAACTTCTGTACTGTGAACAGTAGTATAATACATCAATGCCATCTGTCTTGCCCTCTTAATTGCCCGAGTCAAAGCTCTCTGATGCTTAGCACAAGTGCCTGTAATTCTCCGTCCGATAATTTTTCCCCTCTCAGTCACAAATTGACTTAAAATATCTGGCCTCTTGTAATCTATTACCAAATTCTTATCTGCACAAAAACGACAAAATTTTTTACGAGGGACAAACTTTCTTACTTTGTTATTGCTCATTTTTTTCCTCCTTAGACTCAAATGAATCAGCAAGCTTTACGGTCACAAATCTAAACACTTCTTCCATAATTCTTAGATTCCGCTCTAACTCTGATACATACTTTCCTGGCAAACCAAACTCCAGACGTACATAATATCCTCTTGTTTGCTTACGAACAGGATAAGCTAGCTCTTTCATCCCCCAATCATCTACCAGAACCACTTCCCCACCATCTCGTTTAATAATATCTGAAACCTTTTCTACAACACCTTGTTTTTCTTCAGAAGAAAGTTCTGGACTTAACAACAACAACGTTTCATACCTTCTTAACATAATACCTCCTTTTGGTCTTTATGGCCCCTGATCCTAAAACCAGGAACAAGGAAACAAAAGTTCTTATATCCTTAACCCACAACTGTCAACTAAAACCAAAAACCATAATTGTCTTTAATAAACACAAAAAATCAAAAATTGATTTTTAAAAATAAAAATACTTAAACAACGTCTCCATGAGTTTATTTTTTTAACATTCTTTCTTCCCAACCATTCCTATAAACTTGAGCTCTTATTTTAATAAAATAAATTTATCTTTTCCTTATCTATCTCTAGCCTCTAATTTGACAAAAAATGTTAACCTATATATAATAATTTTTTTTAAAACCAAAAAACTCTTAATATTTTTATATCTTATTTAAATGAGGATACAGCATTTAACAGAAAAAGATATAAAAATTTTAATAACACTAATATCTTTAAATACTGCCTTACTAGTAGCAAGTAATGCAGCAGGAGCTAAAATGATTTCTGTATTTGGAAACTTAGCTGCCTCTGCAACTGTATTTTCTTACGCTTTTAGTTTTGTTTTTACAGATATTATTTCTGAAATTTATGGTAAACAAAAAGCAAGTTTTGCAGTAAAAATAGGTTTTTTAGGACTTTTAATTTCTGTAATATTTTTTACTATTTCCATTGCCGCTCCACCAGCTTCTTTTTGGAAAAATCAAAAAGCATATGAAACTACTCTCCAGTTGGGTCCAAGAATGCTTGCAGGTGGATGGACTTCTTATATGGTGAGTCAACATCTCGATGTATGGATATTTCATAAACTAAAACACTTAACCAATGGTAAACACCTATGGTTAAGAAACAATGGAAGCACTTTAATAAGCCAATTTATAGATACTTGTATCTTTATAACCATTTCTTTCTATGGAGTTTTTCCCATTATACCAGCCATTGCTGGCCAATATCTAATTAAAGTAATTATAGCTCTTTTAGATACTCCCATCGTATACTGTGCTGTTTATTATATTAAAAGATATATTCAGACTAAATAATATAAAATAAAATTTATTCTTTGTTTTTTCTATTAGAAGACACTTTTATCCAATGCAAAGATGTATTTTTTAAAATTAAATCTTTAATTTCAACTTGATATGGTAGTTCCAAAATATATTTAACAGCCAATGCAATGTCTTTAGGATCAAGGCAATCTTTTATTTTTGGTCTAAAAGGCATCTTCTCTAGTAATTTTGTATTAACAACACCAGGATATATTGAACTAATTTTAATGTTATAACGTTTACCTTCTTTATACATAACTTCAGCCAATCCTCTCAAAGCAAATTTAAAACTACAATATGCCCCTCCATACGGAAAACCTTCTAATCCAGAAATTGAGTTAATAAATACAATATGTCCTTTCTTATTTTTTTTAAAAAAAGAAAATATGCATTGACTTATAAAAAAAGGAACTTTGAAATTTGATTCATAACAATTATCCAATTCTTCAACAGTAATATTTTCTATTTTATTATAAAATCCATCTCCTATTGCATTTACAAAGGCTGTAGGCAAAAAATCGTCAAGACTTTTTTTAAATTGTTGAGAATCAAAATTTTTTATACAGAAAAAATTTATCCCAAAAGTTCCTAACTCTTGTTCTAAAGTTTGTCTTTTTTCTTCACTCCTATAAAGTAAAAGTAAGTTATATCCCTGATGTAAAAGTTCTTTAGCCACGGCCTTTCCAATATCACCAGTAGCCCCTGCAATAACAACTTTCATAACAATACTCCTAAATTCAAAAACAATTTTAAACTTGACACCTATTCCTCTCCCAATATACAAGCCCGTTTACTCTGTAAACACATAAACGCGTCCAGGAAACGGAACACGGTGAAAATCCGTGGCAGACGCGCTGCTGTAACCGACATATATAGAGTAAACATCCACTGAGATTTTATCTTGGGAAGGGTGTTTACATAGATTTATCTAGTCGGAAGCCAGAAGACGTCCTGGATTAACGCGTCTATTCTCACCCCGCGGGGATGGGTGAAGAATAGGAGAGGGCCTAAAATAAAAGGCCACTGCTATTCTATTATGCGTAAAAGCCCATTCCTGTAATAAGGAATGGGCTTTTTTATTTTTTAAAATAAAGTTGGCAGATTTAAAAATTTTACGATATACTAAAACAAAAAAATAAAAAGGAGGACCCAAATGTACACACATGTATTGGGGTTACCACGCATTGGTGCCCAAAGAGAACTTAAAAAGGCAATAGAAGCATATTGGAAAGGCAACATTTCTCTAGAACAACTTGAACAGACAGGAAAAAATATTCGACAACAAAATTTATACTTACAAAAAGAAATGAACTTTGATTTTATTACAGTAGGAGATTTTTCCTATTATGATCAAGTACTAGATATGAGTATGACTTTGGGTGCAATACCAAAAAGATTTCAAACTTCTTCTACAAAATCAGAAATGGATACTTACTTTGCCATGGCTAGAGGCACTCAAAATGCTAAAGCCATGGAAATGACTAAATGGTTTGATACTAATTATCATTACATAGTTCCTGAATTTTATAAAGGGCAACAATTCTCTCTCAACAGTAATAAAATAATTGTTGAATTAAAAGAGGCTAAAAATAGTGGTTTTGCTAATCTAAAACCTATTCTTATAGGCCCTCTTACTTATCTTTATCTTGGAAAATCTCAGGATAAAAATTTTGATAAATGGAGTTTAATAGATCCGATAATAGATATCTATATTGAATTACTTATTAAAATATCACCGTATTGTGAGTGGATTCAAATTGATGAACCAATTCTTGTCTTAAATCTTCCATCTAAGATCAAAGAATTATTTATCAAGGCCTATAAAAAAATAAAAAAACATCTTCCTTCTAACAATAAAATCTTATTAGCAACATACTTTGAAGATATCTTAGACAATAAAGATACTGTGTTATCTCTTCCTATAGATGGATTACACTTAGATTTAATTAGAGGCAAAAAACAACTCAATTACTTACATGAATTTAAAAACACTTTTTTATCCCTAGGTATCATCAATGGTAGAAATATTTGGAAAGCAAATTTAAATAAAATATTAGATGATATAAAAAATATTTTGTCTAGTAAATCCTTAGATATAGAAAGAATTATGTTATCTACATCTTGTTCTTTATTACATGTTCCTATTGATTTAGAATATGAAAAAAAATTATCTTTAGAATTAAAATCATGGATGTCTTTTGCCAAACAAAAATGTGAAGAATTAAAAATTTTAAAACAGGCTTTAGAGGGAAAGGATGTATCAAAAATTTTAGAAGAAAATCAAAAAACAATAGACTCTAGACAAAAAAGCACATTACGAACTATCACAAACATCCAAGATAAATTAAGTCAAATTAATACCAAAATGTTTCAACGACAAAGTTCCTATAAAGAAAGAAATAAAAAACAGCGCTCTATCCTTAATTTACCATTATTCCCAACCACTACTATTGGATCATTCCCTCAAACACCAGAAATTAGAAAAACCCGTCTTTTATATAAAAAAGGAGAGTTAAATGAACAAGAATATAAACAAAAAATAAAAAAATTTATAGATGAAGTAATCCAAAGACAAGAAGAACTTGGACTAGATGTTTTTGTTCATGGTGAGCCCGAACGAAATGATATGGTAGAATATTTTGGACAACAATTAAAAGGATATTGCTCCACAGAAAATGGATGGGTGCAAAGTTATGGAACTAGATGTGTTAAACCACCTATTATCTATGGAGACATAGAAAGACCCTCTCCCATGACAATAGAATGGATTACCTATGCTCAATCTAAAACCACAAAGCCTGTCAAAGGAATGCTTACAGGTCCTATTACTATGCTCTGTTGGAGTTTTGTTAGAGATGATCAACCTCGCAAAGATACTGCTTTTCAACTTGCTTTGGCCATACGAGAAGAAGTAAAAGACTTAGAAAAAGCCAATATTAAAGTTATTCAAATAGACGAACCTGCTTTAAGAGAAGGATTGCCTTTAAAACAAAACAAATGGTCAGAATATCTATCTTGGGCAATAAATGCCTTTAAGTTAGCAACCTCTGGCGTAAAAGATGAAACACAAATACATACCCATATGTGTTATAGTGATTTTGAAGATATAATAGAATGGATTGCTAAAATGGATGCAGATGTCATCAGTATAGAGGCAAGTAGAAGCAAAATGGAGCTTTTAGAAGTTTTTAAGGAATTCAATTATCCGAATGAAATAGGTCCTGGGATTTATGATATTCACAGTCCTAGAGTACCAAGCATAGAAGAAATAAAAGAACTTCTAGAACTAGCTTTAAAAGTAATACCCAAAGAAAAACTCTGGGTAAATCCAGATTGTGGATTAAAAACAAGAGAATGGCCAGAAACCCTTGCCTCTCTTAAAAATATGGTCTCTGCTGCTAAAATGCTCAGAGAAAAATATAAATAAAGCAAATAAGAGAACAAGGACATTTTATATCCCAAAAACAAAATAGTCCTTGTTCTCAATATTTCTTCTCTACTATCTTTTATTATCGAGGCCACACATTTTTTTATAATATAGTTTTTAACATATTATAATTTTTAAAAATTGTCCAAAAAACTTCAAATTTTTAAAATATCCCTAATAAATAAATTTATTGACATTAATTAAACAAAAGAAATATAATATTCTCTCTTATTTTTAAAAACAGTATAGTAATAATTATGAACTTAAGAACGATTTATCAAATTGAAGCAATACCAATAATTAGAAATTTTATTTTTTCTATTTGTGAATTCTATGGAGCAAATGAAAAAGAAAAAAATGAATTAACTTTAGCAGTTGAAGAAGCTGCTGAGCATATTATTGAAAATTTTCCCTCTGATGAAAAAGAATTATTTGAAGTTAAAGTTAAAATAAAAAAAGATAAACAACTAATTCAAGTTATTTTAAAAAATAAAGGAATACCTATTGATGAAAAAAATATTCCTCAATATACACCAGAAAATCCAGAAAACTCTATAGATGGGCTAAAATTTTTTCTTATTAAAAAACTTACAGACAATTTCGAATTTATTAATTGTGGCAATGATGGTTGGCAAACAATTTTAGATAAAAAAATATCAAATTTTAACATTCCTCGAACAAAAAAATCTTATATTGAATCTAACAATAAAGAAAAATCAAAATTTAATATTAGTGTAGCTATCCCAGATGACTCTTATAAAATTACTAAACTCGCCTATCATACATATAGATACACCTACACAAAAACGTCTTTTTATTATCCAGAAATACTAAAAGAACATCTAGAAGAGAGAAATATAATATCTTTTGTGGCAAAAAATGAAGAAGATGAAGTTATTGCTCACTCAGCATTAATCCGATCTCCAGAATGTAGAGAAATTGCAGAAGCAGGAGCACTTATGACTCATCCTACCTACAGGCATAGTACAGCTTTAATACGTATTGCAAAAAAATTATATAACTATGCTTTGCAAAAGGATAATAATATAGTAATCTTAGAATCCAATCTAGTTACTACTCACACAGGCTCTCAACGCCTTACTAAACACTTTAAATTTTGTCCTCTTGCTCTTAAACTTTCAGTTCATGAAAAAGCAAAATTCATAAATATTAAAGAGCAGACAGCAAACCAAAGAGAATCTCTTTTATATTCTATTTCTCTAACTCAAAAACCTAAAACAGAAAGTGTACTTTATGTCCCAAAAGAACATCAGATCATTATTAAAAACTTAATACAGCACAGTGGTTTACCTGCTTTAGTTAAAAAAGAGTATAATAAACATTTAAAAAGAAAAACTGAATTTTTGATAAAAAAAGATAATAGAGCAATGTTAACTACAATCATAATTAAAAAATTTGGCATACACTGGCAAAAAGAACTTAAAAATATTATAAAAGATCTCTGTATAAAAAATTTTAAAACTATACATTTAAAAATTTTCACAGATAACCCTCTTCCATGGAATATAGACGAATCTCTTTTGAATTTAAAATTTTTCTTTTCTGGAATCTGCCTAAGAACTATATCTAATTTTACACTTTTATATACTTACTTAAACAATCAAAATATAGACTTTAATGAAATTAACTTATTTGAAAATAAAGCAATCGAGTTAAAAAACTATGTTCAACAATATTATAACTTAGTAGATTTAATCTAAAAATATGAATATAAAAAAATTTAAACAAATATGTAAAAATTGTCATTCCATTCAAAAAGAACTACTTTTTTCTATAATCAAAGAAAATAAAAATTCTTTATTTGGACAAAAACATCATTTTTCTAAAATAAAAACCATTCAAGACTTTAGAAATTATGTTAATCCTACTAACTGGAGAGATATTGAACCATATACAATATCTAGTTTTCAAGGAAAGCCTCATCAATTATTTAAAGGAGATCCAAAAGTATTTATTGTCACTAGTGGGACTACAGGGAAAGAAAAAATTTTACCGGAATCTCCCAAAGGACTAGAAGTAAAAAATCTTATAACTAAATTAAGAATAGAAGCATTAAAAGAAATATTTCCTAAAATATCTGAGGGAATGATGTTGCCCTTGGTCAATAAGATCCTTTTTCCTCCTAGTAAAAAAAACATACCTGTAGGATGTGCATCAGGAATTAGTCTTATTAAAGCACCCAAGGCCTTAATTCGTACTTGTGCTTATCCTCTTGAAATCCTGGATATTAAAGATCCGTTGGCCCTAGATTACACATTAATGAGATTTGCTTTAACCCAAGATGTAAGATTAATCATTGGCAACAATGCCGCTCGCTTAAAACAACTTGTAAATACTGTTATAAAATATCAAGATATTATCTTAAAAGATATCGCAAATGGCACTCTTAGTTCAATATTCAATATACCAACTAAAATAAGAAAATCTCTTAATCCCTTTCTCCGTCCTCAACCTCAACAGGCGAACTTATTAAAACACCAAATGATAAAAAACAAATCTCCTCTCACACCTAAAAACTATTGGCCTAATTTACAGGTAATAAGTTGCTGGCTTGGAGGCTCTGTTGGTCGTTATGTGGAAACAATAAGAAACATGTTTCCAAACATTAGCTTTATGGACTGTGGATATGGTGCAAGCGAAGGTAAATTTACTATTCCCTTAAAAGCAGAAACTCCAGCAGCACCTCTTGCAGTATTTGGTATATTTTTTGAGTTTTGCCTACCAGATGATAAAAAAAATTTTCTTCTTGCCCATGAATTAGAAAAAGGCAAAGTTTACGAGATGTATATTACAACATGGTCTGGTTTATATCGTTATGCTATGCATGATTTAGTTAGAGTTGAAAGTTTTACAGGAACAACTCCCAATATTATTTTTGAAAGCAAATCAGGAGAAATAGCTAATATATGTGGAGAAAAAAGTTCTCCTCTATTAATCTCAAAAGCAGTTAATAAAATGCAAAAAAATCTATCTATTGGAATAACACATTGGTGTATGGTTGTAGACAATAAAAATTTTTGTTATCTATTTTGTATTGAATTAAAAACAATACCTGATTCTATTAATTCTCTTTTAAAAAAAATAAGCGAAGAAATAGAAAAACAATTATTTGGAGATGGCTTACTTCCCTATGGAGTATTTAGAAAGCAAAACTTTCTTAATGCCGCTAAAGTTATTTTAATGAAGCCAGGCTGGTATGAAGCATGGAAATCATCTAAACTCAAACCTGGAGATACAGGAAATCAGTTAAAACTGCCTTTAATTTGTAAAAAAATACCTCTGCCTGAATATATTTTAAACAACAAATTCTAAAGCTTCTTTTAAATCTTTAATCCAAATAATACGCAAACTATTTTTTATATCCTCTGGCACCTTATCTAAATCTGGTCGATTTTTTTCAGGCAATAAAACTATTTTAACCCCTGCTAAATGAGCTGCCATTAATTTCTCTCTAACTCCCCCTATGGGCAACACTCTTCCTGTAAGTGTAATTTCACCTGTCATTCCAACTTCTCTTTTACAAGGCATCTCTTTTAAAAGAGAATATAAAGCCGCTGCTATAGCTAGCCCTGCAGAAGGACCATCTTTTGGAATAGCACCTGCAGGGACATGAATATGAATATCATGGGTAGAAAAAAAGTCTTCTGGAATCTCAAACTCCTCTGCTTTGCTTTTAAAATAACTTAAAGCTGCTTGAGCAGATTCTTTTAAAACATCTCCTAATGAACCTGTCAAAATAAGTTCATTATTTCCCTTCATTTTAGTAGCTTCTACAAAAAGAATTTCTCCCCCAGTAGGAGTCCAAGCAAGAGCAGTACTCACTCCAACCCTATCTTTTGCATCTAAAACTTGAGAAACATATCTTGGTGGACCCAACAAACTCTCTACTTTTTCTACATCAACAATAATCTCCTGAATATTAGTATCAGCTGACAACAAAATTTCCTTAGCAAGCTTACGACAAATAGCCTCCACTTGCCTATTTAACCCCCGAAGACCAACTTCTTTAGTATATCCTCTGATTAAATGTTCTACCCCTTCTTTTGTAAAATTTACCTTTACCTCTTCTAAAGCAGCACTTTTTATGGCTCTAGGGATCAAATATTTAAAAGCAATTTGTACTTTTTCTGCATTAGTATATCCAGGCAAATATAAAACTTCCAATCGATCTAAAAGAGGTTCTGGAATAGTATCTAAAGTGTTAGCTGTTGCAATAAACATCACTTTTGACAAATCAAAAGGAACCTCTAAATAATGATCTACAAAATGTTTATTCTGTTCAGGATCTAAAACCTCTAATAAAGGAGCTGCAGGATCACCTTTAAAATCTTGTCCTATTTTATCCATTTCATCTAACATAAATACAGGATTCTTGGAACCACACCGTTTAATTTCCTGAATAATTCTTCCAGGCAACGCACCTACATAACTTCTTCTATGTCCTCGAATTTGAGCTTCATCTCTTACCCCTGCCAAAGAGATTCTAACAAACTTTCTTCCTAAACTTCTTGCTATGGAAACACCTAACGAAGTTTTACCTGTTCCTGGAGGACCTAAAAAACATAAAATTGGTCCCCTAGGATCTAAGCGCACTAATCGTTTATTTAATGCCTTTCTAACTGTATCTCTAACTTCATCTAACTGAAGAGGTTTAGATAAAAAATGATAAGATCCCTTTTTCAGGGCAGACACTGCAGTTGAGACAGTGGCGTATCCAGTAATAATAATAACCTCTATATGAGTATCCTTATTTTTAGCAGCTTCTAACACTCCAAATCCATCTATATCCCTCATCTTTAGATCAGTAATTACAATATCATAATTGTTTTTTTCTATTAACTCTAAAGCATCTCTTCCATTTAAAGCATAATCCACATGATATCCATCTTTTTCCAATACATGCTGCAAATTTAAACAAGTTAATTTTTCATCATCAACCACTAAAACCCCTATCTTTTTTTTGGCTCTAAGCAAACGAACCGCTAAAAACTCTAAAATTCTTTCTTTTACCTCCATAAGACCATAATGATCTTCATCCAAAATTTCCTTTGCTCTCCTCAAATCCAAACTATCTGCAGTCACTTCATTCCAGGGCAATCCCAAAAGACAATTTATATAATTCAGACCAATAGTATACTCAGCAGAAGATGTGCTAATATATTTAATTTTCTCCAATTCTTTAAGAGCAACTTTTGTAACATTATCTGGCAAACTAGCATTTAATATTTTCTTTTTAAGTTCATCTAATTCTGACGAAGAAACTTCTTGCTGCTGCTCTACTTCTTCTTTGCTTTTTTTATTAAAAAACATACTAAAGACTCCTTTAACACTTTTTTTAAATATAAGTTAATTCAATCTCTAACTTTATTAACCTATTGGTATTGCAATCCTTTTAGAAAGCTCGTCCTCTGACGTGCCTTACAAAAATACCATTGTCCCACTAAATCAGTTTATGCACAGTTCAAAAGCACGTTTTAGACGTGTCCAAATCTTTGTACAGCAGAGAATAAAACGTGCTTTCGGGCAGCTCAAAAAATTAAAAATAACAATCTCAATCCATTTCCTAAAAACTTATTCTTTTGTTTACTATTCTTTAACTAAGCTTAGTATAAAAAAACTAAAAAAAGCAAGCCGCTAACCCTTTACTAGGTATTGCTATTTGTAACACAACCTTATTTATAAAAAAAGAATTATATTTCAATGAATTACAATAAAAAAATAAATGTCACCTAAACATACTATTACATTTCGCAACACTGAATAAAATTAAACTTAAAAATTAATTTAATAAAATCAATAAATTAACTATAAAAGTTAGATGGCACAAAATATGCTGTGCAAAAACGACAAAGGAGGTAAAAAATGAATATAAGAGAAAAGTTAGAAAGCATGATGGTAGCAATTACTTTTGCAGAGGCAAATTGTCCTAATAAGGCTAAATATTTTTTAAATTCAAAATCCCAAAAAAAAATAAAAAACATTTCTAAAAAAAGAGTAGAAAGAAGAGCAACTCCAAGAGTGAGGTTATAATAAAAAATGAACACTATTCTTCTTGCTAATCAAGGATTTAAGGCAGATCGCAAGGCTCTACAATATGCATGTAATTTAAGTCAAGAAATGAAAGCAAATTTAAGTATTTTAGAAATTATTCCATTTAATAAACCAAAAAACAACTTAGAAAAATTAAAAAATAATTTAAAAAAGATAAGAATGTTTTTAGAAGATAGGATGGTAAATATAACTTATGCTGAAAGTTTAAGTTTAGAAGACTATAAAAAAATTATTTACCAAGAAGTAAAATCTATAAATTCTAATTTGCCTAATAAAAATTTAATAAAACCAGAAATATACATTCAACAGGGATC
This sequence comes from Desulfonauticus submarinus, assembly GCF_900104045.1. Lineage (NCBI taxonomy): Bacteria > Pseudomonadati > Thermodesulfobacteriota > Desulfovibrionia > Desulfovibrionales > Desulfonauticaceae > Desulfonauticus > Desulfonauticus submarinus. Next base: position 5,944 of record NZ_FNIN01000001.1, on the reverse strand, counting down.
TTTGATAAAAGAAATAAAGAATTTCGTAAACAAACATAGAGATGTTCTAATGACAATTCTTCCTGTTTATGCATTTAAATTGAATCACAAAGGATTATGTCAGCTTAAAAAAGAACTAGATATACCTCTGGTATTGATAAAGTAAAAACACAAGAGGAGGAATTATGTTTTTAAAAAAGCTATTTAACCGCAAGACAAAAGAAAAATTAGAGCAGTACCAAGAAGCAATTACTTTTGCAGAGGCAGGGGATAAGGATACTGCAAGTAAACTTCTAAACAAAGAGGATCAAACTATTTCTAAAGACCCTATGCTTTTGGTAATCGGAGATAGAGCCAAATTTAGTTCTGAAGTCATAGACTATAGTCTGGATATGGCCAAAAGAATGGGATATAAAATACTGGCTTTAAATGCTGCCCCCTTATCTGAAAATGGAGTACCTTTAAGTAGTAGTGCTAAAAAAGAATTAATCAAAACTTTTACTGAAGAAAGTGAAAAATCTTTTTTAAGCTTTGCCCAAAAAGCCAAAGCAAACGGAGTAGACATAGAGCATAAAATTCTATTTGAAGATAAAGAGGCAGCTTTAGAACACCTTAAACAACAAAACATACCAATTGAATTTGTAATTTCTGATGCAGAAAGAGACTTTGTAGCAAATGATAACAGACCAGAAAATTGCTCTAGAGTATGTGTATATTGTTTATGTTAGGAGGATTATGATGGGCATTAAATTTTACTTTGGATTAGCTATAATTATCATTACTTTTATACTTTGCTATATGTTTCGCAATGAGAATAAAAAATAATTTAAATCAAAATTCAAATACCTATTGTAATTAAGAAATGAGGAGGAATTATGACCCCAGAGATGCTACTTACAATGATTGTGCTTGCTTTTGTAATTTTTCTTTTTGTATCTGAATGGGTACGTGTAGATGTAGTTGGAATAATGATGATGGTTATTTTGCCTCTTATCGGCTTAGTCACTCCAAAAGAAGCATTTATCGGCTTTAGTTCCAATGCAGTTGTATCCATCATTGCAGTTATTATCATCGGTGCAGGTCTTGATAAAACAGGCATAATGAATAAAGTTGCCAGTCCTATTATTAAATTAGCAGGAAAAAGTGAAAAACGAATAATCACTTTTATTGCAGGAACTGTTGGTATAATTTCAAGTATGATGCAAAATATTGGGGCGGCAGCATTATTTTTGCCAGCTGCCCAAAGAATTGCCAAGAGAACAGGAGTTCCTATTTCTAGAATTCTTATGCCAATGGGATTCTGTGCAATTATAGGTGGAACGTTAACTTTAGTTGGAGCCAGTCCAACTATTTTGTTAAACGACTTAATGATATTAAATGGAGAAAAATTAAAACCATTCGGTTTATTTACCCAAACCCCTATTGGTATCTGTCTTTTAGCCGCTGCTATTATCTATTTTGCTTTTTTCGGTAAATATATTCTCCCTTCTGGAAGTGGACAATCAGATAAAGGAATCTCTGACTTACTTATGGAGGCTTACACGGGTTTAGAAAGTATATTTGAGCTAAGTGTTCCTCAAAATTTTTCTCCCCAAAGTTTAGTCCAACTTGCTATCAGAGAAAAATATCTTGTCACTGTTGTTGCTATTGCCAAAGACAAAAAAAAGGAAAAAATTTTGGTGCCAAGAAGCTCTGATATTATAGAGGGCGGAGATACTATTGCAATTGTAGGTAAAAAAAGAAACGTAGAAATATTGGCCAAAGAACTTGGCTTTACCATAAAAGATGGATTAGAAGTATTTGCTGAAGAATTAGCTAAGACCAATGCAGGTCTTGCTGAAACCATTATTACTCCTAGATCTGAATTAATTGGTAAAACCCTTTCTGAAATAAAATTTAAAGAATTATATGGAGTTACTCCCTTAGCTTTATTAAAAAATAATAAGGTATTTTATAGTGGCTTAACCAATATAAGACTCGCAATGGGAGACACTTTACTTCTTTTTGGACCATGGGAAAAATTTCATATTTTAAAAAGTCGTCCACAACCCAGACCCCTAGCTTTTGCAAGCCCTTTAGAAGGAGAAATCTTAAAACCCCACAAGGCTAAATGGGCAGTATTCTGGCTTGCTTTAGCCCTAGCCCAGATTATTTTCTTTAAAGTAAAGTTATCCGTGGCTCTCATGTCAGGAGCACTTGGCATGGTAATTACAGGTGTACTTACTGTTGATGAAGCTTATCGTTCTGTAGACTGGATGACCGTATTTTTACTTGCTGGCCTAATACCTCTAGGAATTGCTTTTGAAAAAACTGGAACAGCTTCTTATATTGCCCATAAAGTTTTAGAATTAATAGGACAACCCTCTCCTATTGTACTTTTAACTGTCATTGGCATTATGACTTCCTTTTTTACCCTAGTAATATCAAACGTAGGAGCTACTGTTCTTCTTGTACCTTTATGTATGAATATGGCTGTAATGGCAGGAGGGGACCCAAGAATGGCAGCCCTTGTCGTAGGACTTTCTGCATCTAACACCTTTGTTCTCCCTACCCATCAAGTAAATGCCCTTATAATGAGACCAGGTGGTTATAGAACTATCGACTATGCAAAAGCAGGAACTATCATGACCATCCTTTTCTTAGTAGTTGAATTAGGGGTACTTTACTTTTTCTATGGTATCCAATAATTAAAAGAAGTACATTCTAAAAAACTTCGGCCTAACACCACTTTTAAAAGTGGTGTTAGGCCTCAAAAATTTGGCTATGAAAATAAAACTAAGCATTAGACAAAAGATTATCATAACATTTTTAATTCTTTTCTTCATTGTTATTCTAGTCTCTCTTTTAAGCTTTTTTAATTATAGCAATTTAAATCAAACAATACATATATTAGAAAAAAAAGAAGCTTTATTAAATAATATCTTAGAAGCAAGAAGATATGAAAAAAATTTTTTTATAAGTTATGATATTAAAAACCTAATTATAGCAAAAAGTTTTATCGAAAAAAGCGAGGACCAGTTAGAAAATATTATTTTAACAGAAAAAGATAATGACAATATTCTCTCTCAAGAGCTACTATTTCTAAAACAATATAAAGACGCTATATCAAATTTTATTAATAAAAATAAAAACAATAAAAATATTAAAACAAATAGCAAAGAGATACACGACATAAGAGAAAAAGGTAGAAAAGCTACTGTTTTCTTAGAAAAGGCAATTAGTAAACGCAGAAAAACAATTCAACATATTATAAATCAATCTAGAAATTTTTTATTTATAACAATTATAACATTCATTTCTTTGGCTATTATTACATTCTTATTCTTATTAAAAAATGTTACTAAACCATTAAAAAATATTGAAGAAGCAATTCAAAAAATAGTATCTGGAGATTATGATAAACTACCTAATATCCAAACAGGGGACGAATTTGAAAACCTAGTAAAAAATATAAACTATCTATTAACAGAAATGAGATTAAGGAATAAACAACTCCTTCAAAAAGAAAAAATGGCTGCTTTAGGAACTTTAACCTCTGGAGTGGCTCATGAGATTAACAATCCCCTAAACAATATATCTACTTCCCTCCAAATTTTATTGGAAGAGATAGATGCAGGAGATAAAAAATATCAACAAGAACTTCTTCAAGAAAGTTTAAATCAAGTAGATAGAGCCAAAGAAATAGTTAGAAACCTTTTAGAATTTTCAAGAGAAACATCCTTTTCCTTAAAAAATATAAACTTTAAACAACTCGTCCAAAATACTCTCAAACTCATTCAAGGAGAGGTCCCTACTCATATTCAACTAGAAATAGATATTCCTTCTGATCTGGAAGTAAAAATAGATCCTCGAAGAATACAACAAGTTATTTTAAATCTTGTTTTAAATGCTATTCAAGCTCTAGACAAAAAAGAAGGCACTATCACTGTAGCTGGATTTAAGAAAAAAAATAATTTTATTTTTGAGGTAAAAGACAGTGGTCCAGGCATTCCCAAAGAAAATTTATCAAAAATATTTGATCCTTTTTTTACTACCAAAGATGTTGGAAAGGGCTCAGGTCTTGGACTAGCTGTATGTCAAGGAATTATATCTCAACATGGCGGTAAAATTGAAGTCCAAAGCAAAGAAGGTCAAGGCACTACGTTTAGCGTCATTATACCTCAAGATAATATAGTAGAAAGTTAAATGAAAAATTCAGCTAATATTCTCATTATTGATGATGAAAAAATTGCTCTAAAAAATCTTTCTCATATTCTTGAAAAAGAAGGATACAACATAGTACCGATACAATTTCCCAAAAAAGCTTTAGAAATATTAGAAACTCATGAACCAGATCTAGTAATTACTGATTTAAAAATGCCAGAAGTAAGTGGTCTTCAAATTCTAAAAAAAACTAAAGAGCTATATCCTTATACTGAAGTGATTCTAATAACTGGACATGCATCTATAGATACTGCAGTAGAATCAATGAAACTAGGGGCATATTATTATTTAGAAAAGCCGTACAAATTAGAAGAAGTTAGGAAAATAACTAAAGAAGCTTTAACTAAACGTTCTCTTATTTTGGAAAATCAAAAATTAAAACAAGAGTTAAAAGAATCTAGCATATTAGAACAAATTAAAGGCAAAAGCGCAGCAATTAAAAAAGTTATTGCAACAATTAAACAAGTGGCAAAAAGCAATTCTAATATTTTAATTATTGGAGAAAGCGGAACAGGAAAAGAACTTATTGCCAAAGCAATTCACGAACTCAGTCCTCGCTCACAACAACCTTTTGTAGCCTTCAATTGTGGTTCTCTAACAGAAGAACTTATAGCAAATGAATTATTTGGACATGAAGCAGGTGCTTTTACTGGTGCCACCTCTTTAAAAAAAGGACTTATAGAAATAGCTCATAAAGGAACTCTATTCTTAGATGAGATAGGAGACATGCCCTTATCCCAACAAGTTAAATTACTAAGAGTAATTCAAGAAAAGGAAATCCTTCGCGTAGGTGGTACAAAACCCATTAAAGTAGATGTAAGATTTATTGCAGCTACCCATAGAGATTTGCAAGTAGAAATTCAACAAGGCAATTTTAGGCAAGATCTATTTTATCGTTTAAATGTCATCTCAATTGCTCTACCACCTTTGAGTGAAAGAAAAGATGACATTCCTATTTTAGCTAACTATTTCTTAGCTCAAAAAAGCAAAGAACAAAATAAAGAAATCCAAGGCTTCTCTGTAGAAGCAATGAAACTTTTAAAACATTATTCATGGCCTGGAAATATAAGAGAGCTTGAAAATGTTATAGAAAGAGCTGTAACCCTTAGTAACGCAGACATTATTACAGAGGACGATCTTCCAGAGTATATCAAAAGTATAGATATTATAATCTACCATAAAGATTTTAGTGAAATACCTTCATTAGAAGAAGTTGAAAAAAGATATATAAAATGGGTATTAGAAAAATGTAACTTTAATAAAACGCGTGCCTCAAAAATTATTGGCATAGATAGAGTATCTTTATGGAGAAAATTAAAAAAATATAAATTAAACAATTAAACATTAAACGATAAGGAGGAATAATGCTAGTATCGAAGTTTATGCAGACGAAATTAGTATTAGCGAGTGGGGAGTGTAGGTTTAAGAGTTTATTATGTAAGATAGGAAAGCTTGCTCCTCGTCAGATTTATATTGTAAATGACAAGATGGAGTTAGAGGGGATTATTACAGGATATGATTTGTTAAAGGAAGTTATGCCTTATTATTTAGATGCAAAGCTAGCCAGGACTATTCAAGAACCTGAGATTAATGATTTTCTAAGAAAATGCATTGAAAAGGTAGAGGCTAAAAAAGCAAAAGATATTATGATTACTGAGTTTGTTTATTTAAAACCTACTGATCATGTTATGGAAGCTGAGGCCTTGATTGTAGAAAGAGGAATTAATTCTTTGCCAGTTTTAGATGAAAACAAAAGACTGGT